>JACMKJ010000536.1 GCA_014380155.1 Rhizobacter sp.
GCGAGCACGCTCACCACCGTCCAGCTGGTGAGGGCGCCCACCATCAACACTTCGCCGTGCGCGAAGTTGATCAGGTTGATGATGCCGTAGACCATCGTGTAGCCCAGTGCCACCAGCGCGTACACGCTGCCGAGCACCAGACCATTGATGATCTGTTGGATGAAAGTGTCCATCGAGGAGTCTCCTGCGAAATCGATAGCGGGTGGTCTTATGAACCCCGCCTGTACCCTTAAAGCAAAAAGCCCGCCGTGGTGTTGCCTTGGAGGACTTTGCCTAAGGTTGTTGCTCTGGCTGCGGGGGGATTCTATGGGCCGCGTCAGAGCCACGAGCCTGCGCGTTTCCCCGTACAGCGTCAGCGCGTTTTCTTGGCAGGCTGGGTCTGGGCCTCGCTGTTCAGTCGGCGCAATTCTTCCAGCCGCTCGCCAATGCGCAGCTCCAGGCCGCGTGGCACGGGCTCATAAAAACGGGGGGGCTTGATGTCATCGGGCCAATACCTCTCGCCCGCTGCAAAACCACCTTCTTCGTCGTGCGCATAGCGGTAGTCGCGCCCGTAATCGAGGTCTTTCATGAGCTTTGTCGGTGCGTTGCGCAGGTGCAGGGGCACCGCGCGGGTGCCGTCCTGGGCCACGAAGCTTTTGACCGCCTTGTAGGCGGTGTACACGGCGTTCGACTTCGGCGCCATGGCCAGGAACACCACCGCTTGAGCCAGTGCCAGCTCGCCTTCGGGGGAGCCGAGACGCTCGTAGGTTTCGGCTGCATCGAGTGCCATGCGAAGCGCACGCGGGTCGGCCAGGCCGATGTCTTCACTGGCCATGCGCACGAGGCGACGCGCGGCATAACGTGGGTCGACGCCTCCGTCGAGCATGCGCACGAACCAGTAAAGAGATGCGTCGGGGTCACTGCCGCGCACAGCCTTGTGCAAGGCCTAGTTGGTTTCGTTTTACTGCTCGCCGCCTTTTTCGTAGCGGCGCAGATGTTCGCCCAATGACCGCTCGAGCAGGGTTTCGTCGATGTGTTGGGCTTTGCCTGCGGTGCGAGCCAGGTTCTCGTAGGCGTTGAGCAGGCGGCGCGCGTCGCCATCGGCATAACCGATCAGGCGGTCGCGGGCGGCGTCGGTGAGGGGTGGGGCGGCGAGCAGCGCTTGCGCTCGTGCGAGCAACACCGCCATATCGTCGTCACCCAGCGACTTGAGCACATGCACCGTGGCGCGCGACAACAAGGCCGAGTTGACCTCGAACGACGGGTTCTCGGTGGTGGCACCTATGAAGGTGAACAGGCCGGACTCCACGTGCGGCAAGAAGGCGTCTTGCTGTGCCTTGTTGAAACGGTGCACTTCGTCCACGAAGACCACCGTGCGCCGGCCGGTGGTTTGTGCCACCTGGGCACGCTCGACGGCCTCGCGGATGTCTTTCACACCACCGAGCACGGCCGAGATCTGGATGAACTGCGCCTCGAAGCCATCGGCCATCAGCCGCGCCAGCGTGGTCTTGCCGACGCCGGGCGGGCCCCAAAGAATCATCGAATGCAGCCGACCCGAGTCGAAGGCCACGCGCAAGGGTTTGCCTTCGCCCAGCAGGTGCTGCTGGCCGATCACTTCGGCGGGAGTCTGGGGGCGCAGGCGTTCGGCGAGAGGCGCCTGCGGGTCGCCGTCACCCAATGGCAGGGGCAGAGATTCCATGCGGCGATTGTCGCAGCCGCATCGTGAGGATCTACTGTTCGATGAGGTCTGCGCCTTGAGGCAACTTGAAGACGAAAGCGTCTGCGCTGATCGGCACGTTGCCCGCAAACTGGTTGAACTGCAGCAGCGAGCGCTGGCCGAACGCATCGACCACCTCCACCGAGGCCAGCGTCTTGCCACGAAAGCCGATCTTCACCGACTTGAAGGCACCGTCCTTGGCCTTCGGCTTGGCCTCGGCCCAGTCGAGCCCGTCTTTGGCGGGCAACGGTGCAAGGTCGAATTCCTTGTCGAGCGAACCACCCGCAAGCAGCGCCGCCGGTGTGGAGCCCAGCGCCTGGCCGAACTGGCGCGAGCTGGCCTGGTTCAAGTCAGCGTCGTAGATCCAGACCTTTTGACCATCGGCCACGATGAGCTGCTCGAAGGGTTTGAGGTAGTTGAATCGAAAGCGGTTCGGGCGAGAGAACTCGAAGCGACCACTGGAAGTCTTTTTCTTCAAGCCATCGGGCGATGTCACGGTTTGTGTGAAGTCGGCCTGGCCGGTTTTCACGTCGCGCACAAACTCCCTCAGCGTGTCGACGGAATCGGCGTGAGCCGCGACCGCAGCAAACATCAGCAACGAAGCAGCAATGTGTTTTTTCATTCAGCGCGGGCCGGGACGATGATGTCGCGGTTGCCATTGGTGGACATGGCAGATACGAGCCCGGATTTCTCCATTTGTTCCAGCAATCTGGCCGCACGGTTGTAGCCGATGCGCAAATGGCGCTGCACCAGCGAGATGGACGCACGGCGGTGTTGCAGCACGATGCCCACTGCCTGGTCGTACATCGGGTCTGATTCACCGTTGCCGCCGCCGGGCATGTCGGCGGTGGACACATCACCGTCACCGTCGAGCACGCCGCCTTCGAGAATGCCTTCGATGTAGTTGGGCTCGCCTTGCTGCTTGAGGTAGCTCACGACGCGGTGCACTTCATCGTCGCTCACAAAGGCCCCGTGCACGCGAATCGGCAAGCCGGTGCCCGAGGGCATGTACAGCATGTCGCCCATGCCGAGCAACGCTTCGGCGCCCATCTGGTCAAGGATGGTTCGGCTGTCGATCTTGCTGCTGACCTGGAAGCTCAGGCGCGTGGGGATGTTGGCCTTGATCAAGCCGGTGATCACGTCCACGCTCGGGCGCTGAGTGGCCAAGATCAAGTGGATGCCCGCCGCGCGCGCCTTCTGCGCCAAGCGAGCGATCAGCTCTTCGATCTTTTTGCCGACCACCATCATCAGGTCGGCGAGTTCGTCGATCACCACCACCACAAACGGCAGGCGCTCCAGCGGCTCGGGTTGTTCGGGCGTCAGGCTGAACGGGTTGGGGAGCGTCTCGCCACGCTCGGCGGCTTCGGTGATCTTCTTGTTGTAGCCCGCGAGGTTGCGAACGCCCAGCTTGCTCATCAGCTTGTAGCGGCGCTCCATTTCGCCCACACACCAGTTGAGCGCGTTGGCCGCCTGCTTCATGTCGGTGACCACAGGCGCCAGCAAATGCGGAATGCCTTCGTAGACGCTCATTTCCAGCATCTTCGGGTCAATGAGGATGAGCCGCACGTCGCGTGCCTCGGCCTTGTAGAGCAGGCTCAGGATCATCGCGTTGATGCCCACCGACTTGCCCGAACCGGTGGTGCCGGCCACCAGGCAGTGCGGCATCTTGGCGAGGTCGGCCACCACGGGCGCGCCAATGATGTCTTTGCCCAGGCCCATGGTGAGCTGAGAAGCCGCGTCGTTGTAGACCTGCGAACCGAGGATTTCGCTCAGACGGATGGTCTGGCGTTTTGCGTTGGGCAGCTCCAGCGCCATGTAGTTCTTGCCCGGGATCACCTCGACCACGCGGATGCTCACGAGGCTGAGCGAGCGCGCCAGGTCCTTGGCCAGGTTGACGATCTGCGCACCCTTCACGCCGGTCGCGGGCTCGATCTCGTAGCGTGTGATCACCGGGCCCGGCGAGGCGGCGACGACACGCACTTCGACGCCGAAGTCCTTCAACTTCTTCTCGATGAGGCGCGAGGTCATCTCCAGCGTCTCGGGGGTCACACTTTCCACGCGGCCTGGTGCGGCGTCGAGCAGGTCAACCTGCGGCAACTTCGTGTCGGCCAGCTCGGTGAAGAGCGGCTTCTGGCGCTCCTTGACCACCCGCTCGGATTTGGGCACCTCGATCATCGGTGTCTCGATGACGATGGGCACATGGTCTTCGTGCAACTGGTGCTCGAACTCGACCACGTGCTCACGTTCACGCAAGGCCTGCTCGCCGATGCGCTGATCTTCAGCGCGCTCGATACGCTCGACACGGCGCTCGCGCAGCGAATCAACCCACTGCCCGATGCCTTCGGCCACACGCAGCCATGAGAACCGAAAAGCCAGCGACAAACCCGCCACGAGCACTGCGATCCACAACACGCCCGAGCCGGCAAACCCCAGCAGCTTCTGGCTTACCGGCCCCAGCAGGTAACCGAGCACGCCGCCGGCATTGCCACCGGCCACACGGGTCTCGAGTTGGTACAGCCGCGTCCACTCGAGTGAGCAGCTGGCGCTGAGCAAGAGCAACGCACCCACCCAGAACATCCACAGAGGCCAGTGCGGCCGCTGTGCGCTAGGGGCATCGCCACCGCGCAGCACGCGTGCGAGAGCGCTGAGCCACGCGCGCATTGAAATCACCAGACCCCACCAGGCGGAGTAGCCGAACAGCACGAAGACAAGATCAGAGAAGCGCGCACCCAGTGCGCCGATCTTGTTGAGCGGCAAGGCGCCAGTGCCAGAGGTCGAGAACGCGGCATCCGCCGGGTTGTGCGTGGCCATTGCGATCAGGGCCAGCAGCCACAACACGCCACCCACCAGCACGCCAAAACGTGCGCGCAAACCCACAGGCTCGAACGACGTGCTCAAGCTCGGTGAACCATCACGGGTGTAGGTGCCTGCGGCCGACGCGTTGTGGCCCGCATCGGGGCGAAGCGATCCAAGCGGAAATGTCATGCAGCCATTGTGGCCGAAGCGACGGGCGCAAACGACACGTGCCCCGGTGGCGCAACACGGTCAGCCGGTCAGGCGCTCCTTGATGATGACCGAGCCGTTTTCCTGGGTCTCGACCATGCCGCGGTCTTCCAGGTCTTTCATCACGCGGCTGACCATCTCGCGCGACGCGCCGACGATCTTGGCCATGTCTTGTCGCGAGACCTTGTTGCGGATGATCTTCACGTCGCCCTCGTCTTCGGCCATGTCGAGCAGCGAGCGCGCGACACGGCCGTACACATCAAGCAGGGCCAGTGATTCGATCTGGCGGTCGGCGCTGCGCAGGCGTTGCACCAGGCCGCGCATGATCGCGTAAGAGAGACTGGAGTTCTCCGGCAAGCAACGCGCAAACTCGGCACGACCCAGGATCAACATGTCGGTTTGAACCTCGGCACGCACGGTGGCCGAATGCGGTTCGTTGTCGATTAGGCTCATCTCGCCAACGTAATGGCCCGGTTGCAGCACCGCGAGAATCACCTCGCGGCCGCGCGAATCAGAGGTCAGCACCCGTGCGCGCCCGGTCAACAGGATGTACAGCGCGTTCGACTTCTTGCCATGCTCCACGATAATTTCACCGCGGCGAAACCGGCGCTTCACCACGCTGTCGGCGATGGCTGAAGCCTGCTCATTGGTCAGCAGGGAAAACAGCGGCACCCGCCGAATCAAGTCCAGGTTGGACAACATGGCCATCGGAGAACCTCCTTGTGTCGATTACGCAGTCTAAGGATTCAAACGTGGAAAACTAACGATTCCACCAAATATCAGTATTGTCACCATTACACGAATTGATGCCAGTCGGCGTCAACCCCATGTCAGACTGCCATTTCCTGCGATTGCTTTGACGTTTCCACACTGCCATTTTTCTCATGAGCCAAACTAACCAACATGCCCAAGTCCTGATTCTGGGCTCTGGCCCTGCGGGCTATACCGCTGCCATTTATGCGGCGCGCGCCAACCTCAAACCCATGCTCGTCACTGGCATCGCGCAAGGCGGCCAGCTGATGACCACGACCGAGGTCGATAACTGGCCCGCCGACGTGATGGGCGTGCAAGGGCCTGACCTGATGCAGCGCTTCTTGCAGCACGCCGAGCGTTTCAACACGAAGATCGTGTTCGACCACATCAACACCGTCGACTTCTCCAAGCGCCCCTTCATGCTCAAGGGTGACTCGGGCACCTACACCTGCGACGCGCTCATCATCGCCACCGGCGCATCGGCCAAGTACATCGGCCTGCCCTCCGAAGAGGCTTTCATGGGCCGCGGTGTCAGCGGCTGCGCCACCTGCGACGGCTTCTTCTACCGTGATCAAGACGTGTGCGTCGTGGGCGGCGGCAACACCGCGGTTGAAGAAGCGCTCTACTTGTCGAACATCGCGCGCAAGGTGCACCTGGTTCACCGCCGCGACAAGTTCAAGGCCGAAGCCATCCTGGTCGACAAGCTGATGGAAAAGGTGGCTACCGGCAAGATGGAGCTGCACCTTTGGCAAACGCTGGACGAAGTGCTCGGCGACGCCTCGGGCGTCACCGGCGTTCGCCTGAAGAGCACGCAAGGCGGTGGCACCAGCGAGCTCACGCTGAAAGGCTGCTTCATCGCCATCGGCCACCAGCCCAACACCGACATCTTCAAAGGCCAGCTGGAGATGAAAGATGGCTACCTCGTCACTCAGAGCGGCTTGAACGGGCTCGCCACGATGACCAGCGTACCGGGCGTGTTTGCTGCCGGCGACGTGCAGGATCACATCTACCGCCAAGCCATCACCAGCGCCGGCACCGGCTGCATGGCCGCACTGGACGCGCAGCGCTTTCTGGGGCACTGAAACGCAGCTGTAGGCAGGGGCTGAAAAGCTGGCTATAATCGCGGTCTTTGCCGAAAGCAGCCCGCGAGCGCGGTGCGCTTGTTTCAGTCAGCAGCTTTTCGGCCCCCAGTTCTGAAATTCACACGGAGAAGCGTCATGGCACGCGTCTGTCAAGTAACGGGCAAGGGCCCGATGGTGGGCAACAATGTTTCCCACGCCAACAATCGGACCAAGCGCCGTTTTCTGCCGAACCTGCAATATCGCCGGTTCTGGCTTGAAACCGAAAACCGCTGGGTGCGCCTGCGCATCACCAATGCCGCACTGCGCCTGATTGACAAGGTGGGTATCGAGCAAGTCGTCGCCGACTTGCGCGCCCGCGGCGAACTCTGATTAGGAGCCGATCATGGCAAAAGGTGGACGCGAAAAAATCAAGCTGGAATCGTCAGCCGGCACGGGTCATTTCTACACGACCGACAAGAACAAGAAGACCACACCCGAGAAGCTTGAGATCATGAAGTTTGATCCCAAGGCTCGCAAGCATGTGATGTACAAAGAAACCAAGCTGAAGTAATTCAGCTTCCGGCTTCATAAAACCCGCTCGGCTCGCGCCCAGCGGGTTTTTTGTTGCCTACCGCATTTTGCGGTGGGCCAAAAAAGGAAGGCCCGCAAAGCGGGCCCCTTTTGGCGAACTGCAGCCAGTCGTTAGGCGTGGGCAGCGCGCAGCTTCAGTGCAAACTCTTGAAGCGCTGCAACTCCGCTCTCCTCGGCCTTCTTGCACCACGCCTGAAGGTCAACCACCAGTTGCTCAGCCGACACATTGGTGCGCGTCCAGAGCAAGCGAAGTTCTTCGCGCATGGTGACCAACTTGCTCAGCGAGGGGCTGGAGTCGAGGACATTTTCCACCTGAGCCTTCAGGTGCGTTGGAATCTTGTCTGCATCGCGGTGCAGCCAACGGCGTGCCACACGCATGTCAGCCAGCTTCTTGCTGCCATGCGCGCCTTCCGCCTTGAGGCGCTTGACTTCAGCTCGGCAGGTGTCGCGCAAACCGCGCGCGTACTTGGCCATGACTTCGTAGCGGTTGGTGATCAGCGCTTCCAGCGTCTTGGAATCAGCCACCGGCTTGACGTCACCCATCTTGAGCATCGGCGGTGTCTTGCGAACCTTCGCCAGGCCCAGCATTTCCAGGCCACGGATGTAGACCCAGCCGATGTCGAACTCGTACTTTTTGACCGAGAACTTCGCGGAGGTCGCGTAGGTGTGATGGTTGTTGTGCAACTCTTCACCACCAATCAGGATGCCCCAGGGAATCACGTTGGTGCTGGCGTCTGCCGATTCGAAGTTGCGATAGCCCCAGTAGTGGCCGATGCCGTTGATGATGCCCGTGGCCATGACGGGAATCCACGCCATCTGGATGGCCCAGACGGTGAGGCCGATGGCGCCGAAGAGCATCAGGTCGATAACCAGCATCAGCCCAACACCCTGCCATGCGAAGCGACTGTAGAGGTTGCGCTCGATCCAGTCGTCGGGCGTGCCATGGCCATATTTCTCCATGGTCTCCTTGTTCAGCGATTCGGCGCGGTACAACTCCGTGCCTTCGAGCAGCAGCTTCTTGATACCGCGCGTTTGCGGGCTGTGCGGGTCTTCTTCGGTCTCGCACTTTGCGTGGTGCTTGCGATGGATGGAGACAAACTCCTTGGTCACCATGCCGGTGCCGATCCAGAGCCAGAAGCGGAAGAAGTGGGAAGGAATCGCGTGCAGATCGAGCGCACGGTGCGATTGGGCACGATGCAAGAAGATCGTGACTGAAGCAATCGTGATGTGGGTCGTCACCAGGGTGAACAGCAGAACTTGCCACCACGTCGATTCGACCAAACCATTGGCCAGCAAAGCGACCAACCCATTCCACAGCGACATCAATTCATTCATCAAATAGCCTTCAAACCGTCACGAAGACGAGAACATTGATTGTAAGTGAAGGCCCTCGGCCGATCTCCGAAAAAACCGAGTGATTTGCGTGCCACAGCTCTCTTAGTTGCCGCCGATCAGGCTTGGTTCAAGTGATCACTGACGTTCCCAGACAGCGGCAAAGAATCCATCGGTACCGTGTCGGTGAGGCCACAGGCGCAGGAAATCGCCCCGAACCAGGCTCTCTGCCTGAGCAACATGGGCCTTTTCGAGCAGGGGCGCCACTGGCAAAGGCGTGAACTCCAGGCTGTGGGCTTCGCTGAAGGCCGCAGCGATGGCCTCGTTTTCGGTCTCCAGCAGGCTGCAGGTCGCGTAGACCAGCCTGCCGCCGGGCTTGAGCAAACGGGCCGCGCTGCCCAGGATTGCAGCTTGCTTTACACGCAATTCTTCGATGGACTGCGGAGATTGTCGCCATTTCAGGTCAGGGTTACGACGCAAAGTGCCCAAACCAGAGCAAGGCGCATCCACCAATACGCGGTCGATCTTGCCGGCGAGGCGCTTGATGCGGTCGTCACGCTCATGGGCGATCTGCACGGGGTAGACGTTCGACAGGCCGCTGCGAGCCAGCCGCGGTTTCAGGGCCGCCAGCCGATGCCCCGAGGTATCGAAGGCGTACAGCCGTCCGGTGTTGCGCATGGCCGCACCCAGCGCGAGGGTTTTGCCACCCGCACCGGCGCAAAAGTCGACCACCATCTCGCTGCGCTTGGCATCGGTGAGCAAGGCCAGCAGCTGGCTGCCTTCGTCTTGCACTTCGATCTCGCCCTTGCTGAAAACATCGAGCTTGTTGAGCGCAGGCTTGCCTTGAATGCGCAGGCCCCACGGCGAGTACGGCGTGGGCACCGCTTCGATGCGCCCGTCGGCCAAGGCCCTTTGCACGTCGTCGCGCTTGGCTTTGAAAGTGTTGACGCGCAAATCAAGCGGCGCGCTTTCGTTGAGGCTGTTGACGAGCGGCCAGAAGTCGTCGCCGATCGATGCCTTGAGCGTCTCGGCCAGCCACTCGGGCAGGTTGTGGCGCAGCTTCTCGGGCAACGTGGCGCGGTCCACCGTTTGCACCTGGGCCAGCCAGTGCTGCTCGGGCTCGGTGAGCGCCGCGCGCAAAAATCCTTCATTGCCTTGCCAGCCCAGCAAGGCCAGGCGGCGCTCCATTTCACCTTTGCCCGACTGCGCGAGATGCTGGAACAGCAGACGCTGACGCAGCACGGTGTAGGTGGTTTCGGCCAGCGTGTGACGTTCGCGTTGGCCCAGCTCGCGGTGGGTGCGAAAGAAGTCGGAGACCACACGGTCGGCGGGCGTGTCGAACTGCAAAACCTTGTTCAGCAGATCGGTGGAAAGTTCGAGCAAGGCGTTGGGGTGCATGCCACGATTATCCTTGCCGCCCATGAGCGACCACGATTTGCCCCCGCTGCCCGAGACACCGCTTGGCCTCTACCGCCACTACAAGGGTGGTGAATACGAAGTGATCGGCGTTGCCCGCCACAGCGAAACGCTGGAGCCGCTGGTCGTCTACCGACCGCTCTACAACCAGACGGGCTGGTGGGTCAGGCCCCACGCCATGTTCTTCGAAACCGGCAATTTCGACGGCGCCATGCGGCCTCGTTTCGAGCGCCTCTGAGGCCTACAGCAGCTGCGACTCACCAGCCAAGTGCG
This sequence comes from Rhizobacter sp., assembly GCA_014380155.1. Classification (GTDB taxonomy): domain Bacteria; phylum Pseudomonadota; class Gammaproteobacteria; order Burkholderiales; family Burkholderiaceae_C; genus Rhizobacter. The sequence continues at coordinate 10,126 of JACMKJ010000536.1, forward strand.
TGACCACGCCGCGCTCCACGCGCAGCAGGTCGTTCACCAGCCAGCGCACCGCGCGCGGGTACATCACATGCTCGCGCGCCAACACGCGCGTCGACAAGGTCACGTCGCTGTCACCGGGTAACACCGCCACCACCGCCTGGGCAATGATGGGCCCGTGATCGAGCTCGGCCGTCACGAAGTGCACCGTGGCGCCAGCCGCCTTGCAACCGGCTTCGATGGCCCGGCGGTGCGTGTGCAAGCCAGTGAACGCAGGCAACAACGAGGGATGCACGTTCACCATGCGCCCTTCGAACTGCTTCACGAAACCTGCGGTCAGGATGCGCATGAAGCCCGACAGCACCAACACATCCGGCGCAAAACCGTGTACCACGCGCGCCAACTCGGCATCAAAAGTGTCACGGTCGGCAAAGGCCTTGTGGTCGACCACCACGGTGGCGATGCCACGTGACTGAGCGAACTGCAAACCGCCCGCATCGGGCCGATTGCTGATGACGGCGGCAATGCGTGCGGGCCAGCCTTCGGTGGCGCACGCCTGGACAATGGCCTCCATGTTCGAGCCGCGTCCCGAGATCAAAATCACAATGCTTTTCATCGGCCGGCAGTGTAGCGGTGGCCCCAATACAATCCGCCTCTTTCCCTCGTAAAACACCATGACCGAACGCGCGTCACAACGTGTCTTGACCGGCATCACCACCTCCGGCACACCGCACCTCGGCAACTACGTGGGCGCCATTCGCCCGGCGATCAAGGCCAGCCTGGAGCCCGGTGTCGAGAGCTTCTTCTTTCTGGCCGATTACCACGCGCTGATCAAGTGCGACGACCCGGCGCGCATCGAACGTTCGCGCCTGGAGATTGCTGCCACCTGGCTCGCTGCGGGGCTCGACACCGACCGTGTCACCTTCTACCGCCAAAGCGACATTCCCGAGACACCCGAGCTCACCTGGCTGCTCACCTGCGTCACCGCCAAGGGTCAGATGAACCGCGCGCACGCCTACAAGGCCGCGACCGATGCCAACCTCGCGATCGGCGAAGACATCGACGCCAACATCAACATGGGCCTGTACAGCTACCCCATCCTGATGGCGGCTGACATCGTGCTGTTCAACGCCCACCGCGTGCCGGTCGGGCGTGACCAGGTGCAGCACATCGAGATGGCGCGCGACGTGGCGCAGCGCTTCAACCACCTGTTCGGCCAAGGCAAAGACATCTTCGTGCTGCCACGCGCCGAGATCGAAGAAGACGTGGCCATGCTGCCCGGGCTCGACGGCCGCAAGATGTCCAAGAGCTACGACAACACCGTTCCGTTGTTCGAAGGCGGCCCCAAGGCGTTGAAAGAAGCGGTAGCCCGCATCGTTACCGACTCGCTCCTGCCCGGCGAGGCGAAAGACCCCGACAGCTCCGCGCTCGTCACCATCTACGACGCGTTTGCCACCGCCGACCAAAGAACAAGCTTGCGCACCGACTTGCGCGCCGGCCTCGGCTGGGGCGACGCCAAGCAGCGTGCCGTCGAGCTGATCGAGTCGCACGTGGGCCCGATGCGCGCCCGTTATGAAGAGCTGATGGCGCACCCCGAGCGGGTCGAAGACGCGCTGATGGCCGGCGCGGCCAAGGCGCGCGCTGTGGCCGAGCCGCTGATGCGCGAAGTGCGCCAGGCCGTGGGCCTGCGCAAGATGGTGGCCGCGCCCTCCGCCAAGAGCGGCAAGGCGGAACCGGGCAAGCAGGCCTTGCCGGTGTTCAAGCAATACCGCGAGGGCGATGGCCGCTTCCACTTCAAGTTCAGCGCCGCTGATGGCACGCTGTTGCTGCAAGGTGGCGGCTTTGCCGAAGGCCGCGAATCGGGCCTGCTCATCAAGCGCCTGAAGACCGAGGGCATCGCCGCCCTGCAAGGCGCGTTGGTCGAGGTGCTCGCGCCCTTGCCGCAGGTCGAAGCCGCCCTGAGCGCCCTCGCTGCCCAGGACGAGTGAGGCCCATGGCCGGCATCCACGTCACCGACATCGAGTCCGCCATCAACTGGTGGCGCCAGCGCTCGCCCTCGCCCGACGGCATCACCGCCTGCCCCGAGGTGCTGGCGCTCGCCGAGACCTACGCGCTGATGGTGTACTACCGCGAGGCCGAGTGCGACGAAGACTCGATGCCGGCCAAGGCGCATGACGCCTGGCTCGCCTGGTACGCCACCACGCCCGACGCGCCTTGCATCGCCATCTGCTCCACCAGCCAGGGTGACGACGTCTGCAAGGGTTGCGGGCGCACCTTCGACGAAGTGCAGCACTGGACAGTGATGAGCCCCGGCGAGAAGCGCAACACCTGGCGGCGTATCACGATGGACGGCACGGCCTGGCGTTTCAACCGCTACCGCGAACGTGCTGGCCTGAAAGAGTCGCCCACCGCCGAGGGCGCGGCTTGACACAGCACTCGCTGCTGGAGAGCGCCCGCCGCATCGCGCCCCTGGCCTGGCCGGTGTTCATCGGCCAACTCGCGGTGCTGGCCTTCAGCACGGTCGACACGGTGATGGTCGCGCGCTACGCCGCGCTCGATCTCGCCGCGCTCGCCGTGGGGGCCGCCGCCTACATCACCATCTTTGTCGGCTTCATGGGCGTGGTGCTGGCCATCGGCCCGATCGCGGGCCAGTTGTTCGGCGCGAAGAAGCTGCACGAGGCTGGCGAACAACTGCACCAGGCCGTGTGGCTGGCGCTCGGCCTGTCGGTGCTGGGCAGCGCGTTGCTGCTGATGCCCGACCCGTTTCTCTACGCAGCGCAAACCCAGCCCGCGGTGGCCGAGAAGGTGCGCGCCTACCTGGGCTACCTCGCCATCGCGCTGCCACCTGCGCTGATCTTCCAGGCGTTTCGCGGTTTCAACACCGCGGTGTCGCGGCCCAAGATCGTGATGGTGCTGCAGCTCGTGGGCTTGTCGCTCAAGGTGCCACTGAATGCACTGCTGATCTATGGCATGCCGGCCTGGAGCGTGCCGTCGATGGGCGCGGCGGGCTGCGGCCTGGCGAGTGCCATCGTGATGTGGATGCAGCTGCTACTGGCCTGGTGGGTGCTGCGGCGCGACCCGTTCTACGCGCGCTTCGGCCTGCATGTGACCCACCTCGCCCGGCCCGCGTGGCGCAGCCTCAAGGAACTGCTGCGCCTGGGTTTGCCGATGGGCCTGTCGATCCTGATCGAGGTGACGGGCTTCACCTTCATGGCGATCTTCATCTCGCGCATCGGCGCCACCGCCGTGGCCGGCCACCAGCTCGCGGCCAACCTGGTGTCGCTGATGTTCATGATGCCGCTGGCGATTGCCAACGCCACCACCACGCTGGTAGCGCAGAGCATCGGCGCCAACGCGCCGCTGGATGCGCGGCGCCTGGGCTGGCACGGCCTGCAGCTCGGCACGCTGATCGCCGCCGTGCTCGGCACCTTGGTCTACCTCACTCGCGAGAGCGTGCTCGGGGCCTACACCAACAACCCGGTCATCATCGCCGCGGCCATGCCACTGCTCGCCTGGGTGGCGGTGTTTCACATCGCCGACGCGGCGCAAACCATCGCCGCCTTCGTGATGCGCGCCTACCGCGTGGCCACGGTGCCGATGGTGATCTACGCGGTGGCGCTATGGGGGGTGGGCTTGGGGGGCGGCTACGTGGTGGCCTTCAACGTGACCGGGCTCACACCGCCCTCTCTCCTGGGGGCGCCGGGCTTCTGGTCGGCCTCCGTCACCGGCCTGGTCTTGTCCGGCGTGGCGCTGTGCAGTTTCATGGCCTGGGTGTTGCGCCACAAAGCCCGCGCCTGAGCACTCAGGCGCGGGGGAACCTCAGCTCGAAGCAACTGCCGCCGCCTTCGCGCGCGGTGCAACGCACGCTGCCGCCATGCCGCTCGGCAATCTGCTTGACCAGGCTCAGCCCCAACCCCACGCCACCGGCCTGTTCGGCGTGGCCGGGCAAACGGTAAAACGCCTCGAAGATGCGCTCGCGCTGCGCCTCGGGAACACCGGGGCCACGGTCGCACACCTGCACCGAAGCCTGGTTGCCCTGGGCCGCCACCAGCACGACCACGTCGTCGCCGGCATAACGGCGGGCGTTTTCCAGCAGGTTGCGCAAGGCGCGGCGCAACAAGCGCTCGTCGCCGGGCACGGTGACTGAAGCACCGTCGACCGCAGCGTCGACCCGCGCGCCCTCTTCGGCGGCGAGTGCCAGCAGGTCGACCGGGTCACGCCGGTCGACGCGTTGCACGGCGTCGAGCCGGCTGGCGAGCAACACCTCTTCGACCAGCGCATCGAGCTCAGCCACGTTGGTGTCGATCTCGCGCTTCAAGCGCTGCTGTTGTTCAGGCGATGCGTCGTCGAGCATCGACACCGCCATCTTCATGCGCGCCAGCGGCGAGCGCAGCTCGTGGCTCGCATTGGCCAACAACGACTGGTGCGAGCGCACCAGCGTTTCAACACGCTCGGCGGCCAGGTTGAAGCTCGCTGCCACGGCTGCGACCTCGTCGCGGCCCGACACCTCCACACGGTGGTGAAGCTCGCCGGCACCAAACTGCTCCACCCCTTTTTTGAGCGCCTGCAAGCGACGTGTCAGGTGGCGCACGGCGGGCCAGGCGCCGGCGGCCACGGCAATGAACAACAGCACCAGCACCACCACCGGGCCGATGCCACGCTGCCAGGCCGCTGGTATGAAGGGAGTGTCGGGCCCAGGCAGGCCGCGGTCGCCGGCTTCGCGTGGGCCAGCCCCGCCCGGCCCGCGCATGCCCTTGCGCAAGCCGGGGCGCATCACCCACAGCGTGCGGCCATCGTCGAGGCGAATGGAAAACTGGCGCCCACCGCCGCCTTCGGCGATACGCCGCAGAAACGACTCCGACGCCACGATGCGCTGACCCCGCACGTCATCCAGCGCCAGGGGCACACGCAGGCGCTGCGACCAGTCGAGCAAGGCTGCGGATTGATCGGCCACCGGCGCATCGATGCCCGGCAGCGAACGCTGGATCAGGTCACCCCAGGCCGCCATGCGGTCGGACACGGCCGACTCGGTGTTCTGCCGCTCCTGCTCGATCTGGCGCTGGAACAGCCAGCCCGAACCGAAGGCAAACAGCAACAACACGGCAACTACCGTAAGGTAGATCCGCAGCGTGAGCGTCCTCATTCCGCGCTGTCGTCCGCGTCCTGCTTCTTGGCGAACACATAGCCCGCGCCGCGCACGGTGAGCACACGGCGCGGCGCCTTGGGGTCGTCCTCGATGACCGCGCGGATGCGCGAGATGTGTACGTCGATCGAGCGGTCAAAGGCTTCGAGCGGGTGGCCCTTGAGCAGGTCCATGATCTGGTCGCGCGAGAGCACACGGCCCGGGCTTTGCGCCAGCACCACCAGCAGGTCGAACTGGTGGCTGGTGAGGTCGCAGGGCTGGTTGCCCAAACGGGCCACGCGGGCGCCCAGGTCAATCTCCAGCCGGCCGAAGCGCAACACCTCGTCGGCCGCCGCCGCCGGCGAAGCGCGGCGCAGCAAGGCTTTCACCCGGGCGAGCAACTCACGCGGCTCGAAGGGCTTGGGCAGGTAATCGTCGGCGCCGAGTTCCAGGCCGACGATGCGGTCCATGGGCTCGCCACGCGCCGTCAGCATCAGCAGTGGGAGCTGCCGCGTGCGTGGGTTGCCGCGTAGCTCGCGGCACAAGTCGAGGCCGTCGCCATCGGGCAGCATGAGGTCAAGCACCAGCGCGTCGTAAGCCTCGCCTGCCAGTCTTTCGCGACCCTGGGCCAGCGAGCCCGCCACCTCGACCTTGTAGCCCGAGCCACGCAGGTAGTCGCCCACCATCGCCGAAAGGCGGGCATCGTCATCGATCAACAGCAGGCGAGCACTCATGGCAGCGGCGTCCTCAGGTGAACCCCCGCGGCGCAGCAGCTGCCGCGGGGCCAAAACTGAATCAGAACACACAGCCGACCCGCCTTACTTGCTGGGGGCACTGGTGTCGCCACGGCGCTGCATGTGCTCCTGCCGCTTTTGCGCACGCTGCTTCATCATTTCGCCCAGCTTCATGCGCTGATCGGGCGTGAGCACGGCGCTGATCTCGAGCATGGCTTGCGTCATGCGCTTGCTGGACTGGTCGTGCTGAGCCAAACGTTGCTGCCTCAGGGTTTCCACGGCCCGCGCATCGACCACCGGGGCGGTGAACAGCGCCAGGCCCTGCTCACGCTGGCCGCGCGAAGCGTCACGCTGTGCCTTCATGTCGGCAGCAGCCGTTTGGGCAATCTGCTTGATCTGCGTGCGTTGTGCGTCGCTGGCGTTGACGCTGTCGAGCATGCGATCCAGGCCGCGGCCCATGTGGCCACCATGGCCCATGAACATGCCGTAGCCACCTCGGTCGCCGCCACCGCGCGGGCCGTGGTCGTGTGCCCAGGCCGACACGGCCAGCGTGCCGGCCACCGCCACCATCAGGCCAAGCACCATGCGTCGGATGCCGCGTGCGTGCTCGGTGGTCGAAAACTTGGACGTCGTTGCTTGAACCATCTCTGACTCCTTGGAAACCTGGACAGGAACGCCCATGAACCTATGGTCGAACACGGGGGTGAAGCGGGGGTGGCTGGGGGGTAAAGATGTGTGAACCGTTGACGACCGTGCACAAACGCCTCAAGGCCACTTGATTTCAGACGATAAGAATTCCACCCGCCATCGCCCGACAACCCCTGCGGCGGCCAACACATGTCCAATCCGCCCACCTCCGCTGGCAACGTTGTCCCTCTGCGGCGCCCGGCGGCGCGGGGCGTTGACGTGGCTGGCGCACCAGCGCCGACCCAGGATGCGGCCGACGCGCCCGAGGCGGAAGAAGACGGCAAACGCACGTCACAGGATCGCGAGCAACAACGCCGCCTTGCCTGGATGCGCGAGTGCACGGTCATCGCCGCCAGCTACGCCCAGAACGGGGTTTTCATCGGCCTGTTTGCCCTCACCGGCACGGTCTCCTGGGCAGCTGGTGCCTTGTACGCCATGCCCGGCCTGCTGGCCAGCGCGGTCGTGGCTTACCTGATCAAGAGCGGCTGGAGTGCGCGCCTCAAAGACGCCAGCATGTCGTCCGTGCACTCCCTGTGCAGTGGCCTGCTGTGCCTGGTGGGTGTGGCCCTGTTTCCGCAGATGGCATTTGCCTACGCGCTGATGCTGTTCACCGTGTTCATCACCGCCACCTACCGCAACCCCAGGCGCCAGGTGCAGACCACGCTCGTGGCCGTCAGCCTGCTGTTTGCGGGGCTCACACTGGGTCTCGGGCGCCGGCTGCAGATACCGCACGGCTCAGGGGCCGAACAGTTCCTGACCTGGCTGTTCTTCGTGGCCACGCTCGGTCGCTGCGTGATGCTCAGCGTGATCAACGTGCAAAACAACCGCCTGCTGCGCGACCGCGGCCAGAAGATGGCGGAAACGCTGGTGAAGATCGAGCGCCTGGCCAACCACGACGAGCTCACCGGGGTGCTGAACCGCCGCCGCCTGTTGCAGATCCTGGCCGAAGAAATGGCCCACACCGACCGCAGCGGCGCACCGGTCAGCGTGGCCTTGTTCGACCTCGACCACTTCAAGACCGTCAACGACACCCTGGGCCACCTGAGCGGAGACCTGGTGCTCAAGCAGTTCGCCGCCGCCGTACAGGCCCAGGCCCGCACCACCGACCGCTTCGGGCGGTATGGCGGCGAGGAGTTCCTGCTCATCCTCACCGGCGCCGATGTGGCGCAGGCCGATCAAGCAGTCGAGCGCGCACGCCAAGCCCTCGCCCAGGTCGACTGGAGCAGCGTGGCCCCGGGTCTGCGCATCACCTTCTCGGCCGGCGTTGCCACCTACCGCGAGAAAGAAAGCGCCGAGCTGTTGCTCGGCCGCGCCGACCTCGGCCTCTACTCGGCCAAGCACGCCGGGCGCAACTGCACCCGCGCCGCCTGAAGCCGGAGCCGCCGCCATGACCGAGCTGACCCTCGCCTCCACCCAGCACGCCGACCTGGCCGCAGCCGCCCAGAAGAAGCGCAGCGCGCAGCAGAAGAAAACCGCGCACATGGTGCGCAACTACCACCTGATTGCCGTCAGCTACCTGATCGACGGCGTGGTGCTGGCCCTCTTTCACTTGGCCGGCACCATCAGCTGGGTGCCGGTGGTGGCCTACACCGCCTCGGGCATGGCGCTGAGCATCATGCTCGCCTGGCTCATCGGCAGCGGCTGGACACAGCGCTTCAAGGACCCCGGCATCGTGATGGCGCAAACCATCACAGCCCAGATGATCCAGCTCGGGTCGATGTACTTCTTCCCCGAAATCGGCTTCATGTTCGCGCTGCTGCTCTTCATCGTCTACTCGTCCCTGACGATGCGGCTGGAGGTACGCCAGGCCTTGGTCGCGTGGGGTCTGATCAGCGTCATTTCGGCCGCCGTGCTGGGCGTCAGCGGCCAGGCCTTGCGCATCCCCGACAGCAATCTGACCGAACAACTGATCTCGATGGCGTTCTTTGCACTCACGCTGTGGCGCTGTATCTGGCTCGGCGCCTACAACACCGGCATGACGGCGCTGCTGAAAACGCGCGGCACCCAGTTGGCCGCGCTCACCGCCAAGGTCGACCAGCTGGCCCACCGCGACGAGCTGACCGGGCTGCTCAACCGCCGCAGCCTGCTCGGGTCATTGCACGACGAGCAGCAACGCGCCGCCCGCCAGAAAACGCAGCTGTGCGTGGCCATCCTCGATCTCGACAAGTTCAAGTCGGTCAACGACACCTTGGGCCACCTGGCCGGCGACAAGACACTGAAGATCTTCGCCAACACGCTCAGCAGCCTCACCCGCAAGTCAGACCGTTTCGGCCGCTATGGCGGCGAAGAGTTCCTGCTGATCATGACCGGCACCGGTACCGACACCGCGCTGGTGCCCCTGGAGCGCATGCGAGAGGCTCTCGCCGACGCCAACTGGAGCGAAGTCGCCCCCGGCTTCGGCATGACCTTCTCGTGCGGCGTCGCATGCTACGAGCCCGGCGAAAGCCTTGAGGCCCTGTTGCAGCGGGCCGATGAAGCGCTCTACCGCGCCAAGGCCGACGGGCGCAACTGCACAAGGCTCGGGTAAAGAAAAAGCCCGCACGAAGCGGGCTTTTTGACTGGAGGAGAGGGAGTCTGTCAAGGGCCGCGGATTTCCTGGGCTGCAGACCACTTCTCGCCCATTCCACCGCTCTTTCCGCCCACTCGCGTCGCAACGCAAACGGTTGGACACCAACGCAGAACCCGCGGGATGTGCAGGCTCTGCCAGCAGGCCCCACGCCAAGGGCGCCCTTTAGAAACCTAGCGGTGACCGTGGCCGACTTCTACAAGATCAAGGTCGCCGACATGTCCAGCAAGAAGCGCCTGGCCAGAATTGCCCGACCGCGCCAGATCGCCATGTACCTCGCCAA
>JACMKJ010000537.1 GCA_014380155.1 Rhizobacter sp.
CACGGCCGCGGCGGACTGTTCACCGGCGGCGATGCCCGCGGCCTTGGCGGGTCCGTCGGCCAGCTTGGCCAGCGCGGCCTGGTAGGCGCTGGTGATCGACGGCTCTTGTGCCGGGATCAGCTTCAGCAGCGTGTTGCGGTTGGCCGCAGCCACCGCGGCGTCGAGCGTCACGTCGCCCGCCTGGCGCAACGAGGCCGTGTTCACCGCCTCGTGCACGGCGGTCTGCACGATGGCCATCACGCGGTTGGCGGGTGGGGTGCCGAGCTTGGCTTCGATGACGAGCTCACCGGCCTTGGTATTCCAGTCGGTCACCACGTCGGCGTAGGCGTTGAGGGTGAAGGCGAGCAAGCCGCCGGCGGCCAGCGCGGCCTTTCTGTTGTGGGCAATCTTCATGGGTGTTTCCGTTTCAGGGTGAATCACTTGCGAGGGGTGAAGAATCACTTGCGAGGGGTGACGATTCACTTGCGAGTGATGACGATTTGCAGGTAGTCGCTGGGCGCGACCATGGTGTTGTCGTCAGCGCGGTTGAAGCGGCTGATCAGCGTGAGCAGGTCGTCGGCCAGGGCCGGTTGCTTGTCGGCGTCGAGCGCAGCGAAGGCTTTCAAGACCGGGCCGTAGTAGGTCTTGAACACGTCGAGCCAGTGTTCGGGCGAGCGGTAGCGCATGACGAACTGGCGTTGTTCGACGTGGATCTGGCGAGCCTCGCCTTCAAACAACTCGGCCAGGCGTTCGCGTGTGCCCCACAGGGCGGGTGAGCTCACGCCGGCCGGGGGCGGCACGTGTTTGCCGATGGTCTTGAACAGCTGGCCGATGAAGCCATCGGGCGTCCAGTTGGCCATGCCGATCTTGCCGCCTGGCTTGCACACGCGCAGCATCTCGCTGGCCACGCGCGGCGGGTTGGGGGCGAACATGCAGCCGAAAGTGGAGACCACGGTGTCGAAGCTGGCGTCGTCGAAGGGCAGGGCCTCGACATCGGCTTCCTGGAAGTCGATGTGGCTCAGGCCTTCGGCGGCAGCGCGGGCGCGGCCCAGTTCGAGCAGGGCGGGCACGTAGTCGGTGGAGGTCACTTCGGCCCAGCGGCGCGCGGCGGCGAGCGTCACGTTGCCGTTGCCGGCGGCCACATCGAGCACACGCTGGCCGGCCCGCAGGTCGAGCGCTTCGCACAGCGACTCGCCCACGATCTGCAGCGTGGTGCCGACGACGGCATAGTCGCCTGAAGCCCAGGCGGCTTTCTGGCGGGTTTTGATGGCGTTGAAGTCCGGTGTGACGGTAGGGGGTGCCGTGCCGGCCGCGGCGGTAGAAAATGCGTTCATGAGGTTTGTTCCAAAAGTAGGTCGATCGAATGTGTCCAGCCCCGTATCCCGGGGCCGGCGCGCGGCTGGCAGTGCCTGGGCACGTTTCGCTGGCGCCGAAACGCACTGTCGAACCCTCGCGTGGGAAGCAGCGTGGTAACCGGCGTGGAAAAGGGCGTGGAATCTCGCCTCGAACCCGCCGCCTTGCGGCTGCAGCTGCTCGGGCCGCTGCAGGTGAGCCGTGGGGCCCACCCGCTGGCGCTGCCCAGTTCCCGCAAGGTGCGGGCCCTGGCCGCTTACCTGGCCATGGCCACCCATGAGGTTTCGCGCGGCCATTTGTGCGAGTTGCTCTGGGACCTGCCCAACGACCCGCGCGGCGAGCTGCGCTGGTGCCTGAGCAAGCTGCGCGCGGTGCTCGACGAGCCCGGCCATGCCCGCGTGCAGGCCAATGGCGATGCGTTGCGGCTCGACCTCACCGGCTGCGAGGTCGATGTGCTGCAGGTCAGCCACACGCTGCAAAGCGGCATGGCCTCACTCGACGCTGGCGCCTTGCGCGCACTGGCCGCGCTGTTCCGGGGTGACTTTCTTCAAGGCCTGGAGATCCCGCGCAGCGCCGCTTACAGCGCCTGGCTCACCGCGCAGCGGCGGCGTTTTCGGGCCGGGCAGGTAGCGGTGCTGGAGCGCCTGGCTCTGGTGTTGCCCGCCGGGTCGGGCGAGGCCATCGCCTGCATCGAGGCCTGGTTGCGGCTCGCGCCGTTCGACGTGCGTGCGCATGAGCGGCTGTTCGAGGCGCTGGCCGAAGGCGGCCGCTTGCGCGAGGGCGACGAACACCTGGCCGCCACCGCGCGC
>JACMKJ010000538.1 GCA_014380155.1 Rhizobacter sp.
CACCACCGGCCGCAGGCCCGCGCCCACGCTGCCGGCGCGCTGGATCGTGTGCAACAGTGCCAGCGTTTCCGGCGACGGCGCCACACCCACCTCGTGCTTGAGCACCTGCTCACAGCGGTCAAAAGCGAGCAGAGCGCCCGGCCGGTCACCGGCCAGGTAGTGCAGGCGCATCACGCGGCGGTGCGCTTCTTCCGACAGCGGCTGCAGGTTCAGCAACTCGGCGGCGTGCGACAGCGCGTCGGGCAGGTCGCGCGCGGCCTCGGCCAGGTCGGCCAACTCGGCCAGTGACTGGCACAAGCGGTGATGCCTGCGTTCGCGCTGCTGCGCCAGCCAGTTGCGCAACTCGTCGCCGAACTCATGCGAGGTTTCGCCGAGAACCGTGTCGGCATCGAGCAGATCGTGCGCGACGCCATCGGCCAGGGTTAGCGTGTGGGTGCCGCTGATGAGCTCGCTGCCCACCGTGCGGCGCAGCTGGAACAAACGCTGGCGCAGCGCGTTGCGTGCGGCATCGGGCTCGCTTTCGGGCCACAGCAGTTGGGCCAGGCGCGCCCGCGGCGTCGGGCCTTCGAGCGCCAGCCAGGCCAGCAAGGCGCCTTCGCGTGGGCCCAGGGGCACGTTGGCACCATCGCCGCGCTGCAAGGCCGGCATGCGCGCCAGGCTCAGTTGCAAGGTGGTCATGAGCGCAGCGTGGCAGCCAGCGCCAGGAGTTCGCGGTTGATCGGGTTGCGGTGCAGGAAGCTGTCGCGAAACTCGGCCGGCACGTGGGCGTCGTGCACGCTGCGCACCCACGCCAGGCCGTCATCCACCGAGCGGCGAGCCTCGTCACCACGGCCAAGCGCCGCCAGGGCCTGCGCGGCCACCAACCAGACTTCGGGCAGATAAAACGTGTCGGGTTGGTAGTTGCGAGCCAGCTGCAAGGCCGCTTCGGCATGCGGCAACGCACGCGCGGTGGCACCCTGGCCGAGTGCGCAAGCCGCTGCTCGCACATGGCCGGCCAGCGCCACGCCAAAACGCTCGCGTGCGCCCGCCCACGCGGCCAGGCTGGCGGCCATGACTTCACCCTCGTCGGCCGGCACGAGCCGCGTTGCAAACAGGCTGGTGATGCGGTGGTACACGTCTTCCGGGTTCGGGATGACCTGGAGCGCTTCGCGCATCAGCGGCAAACCGTCGCGTCCCAGCTGCTGCTCGAGCTCGGCGCTGTGCGCCATGCGGATCATCGTCATGCCACGCGCCAGCCCAGGGCGCTGCGCCGCCAACAACGGCACCGCACGGGCAGGCTGCCCCAGCTGTTGGTACAAGACTGTCAGCCGCTGCTCGGTCACGGCCTTGTCAGAGTTCGAACCACCAAGTGCCTCGTAGCCCTGCACGGCTTCTTGCAGCATGGGCAACGCTTCGCCGTAGCGACCCAGGTCGCGCAGTCGGTGTGCCAAGGTGCTCTGCATCTGCAGCACGCGCATCGACACACCCTCACCGGAATCGAGCGCGAGCTGGCGCGCCTGCGAACCCATCTGCGCCGCCTGCCGCACTAGCCCCATCTTGGCTTGGGTGGAGCCGGTGTTCGCCATCGTCTTCCACACCATGTCGGGTCGGCCCACTTGCAGCGCCATCTCGCGCGCCCGGGCCCAGGCGGGCATGGCGTCGCGCAAGCGGTTGTCGTAGTCGAGCGCAATGCCGGTGGCTTCCCAGTATTCCCACTGCTGTACGAGGCTGGCTTGCGTGCCCACACGCTGCGCATACCGCTCCAGCAAGGTCACGGCCTCGGTGGGCTGGCGGGCATCACACAAGGCTCCCGACAGGATGATCGCGAAACGCAGCGCCAGGTCTTGTCGGCCCAGCGCCTGTGCGCTGGCCATGGCGCGGCGCGCGAGGCCCACGGTTTCGTCACCTTCATAGCGGGTGATCGACAACTCCAGGCGCGCATCGAGCACCTGCAAACGCTGCTCGTCGTTGCAGGCCACCTCATCGAGCTGTGCTATCGCCTCGCTGGCGGCCGCACCGAGGTCATTGCCGCTGAGCACGCTCGCACGTTGCAACAAGGCCTCAAAACGATCCTGCGGCTGCCCAGCACGCTCGAAACACCGCGCCGCATCGGCCAGCAAAGCCACTTGTTCGGACAAACGCGCCGCATCGCGCGAACGCTGGGCCGCGGCCAGGTAGGCCACAGCGGCCTGCGGCCAATGCTGGGCAGCAGCCCAGTGCTGCGCCAGGCGGCCCGGCTCGCCGCCATGCGACTGCAAGAAGCCCGCAATCTCGGCGTGCAGCCGCTGCGCCACGGGTTTGGGTACCGAGGCCAGTGCCGACTCGTAGATCAGGTCATGCAAGAACGCGCCATCACGAAACACCTGCGCGGACTCCAGCTCGGCACACGGGTCTGCCAGCGCCAACGTCCGCACGCCCAGCACATGCGATGCGAGCTCGATGGAAAAGTCGCCCGCCGCCACCGCAGCGCAGCGCGCCAGCTGCACTGCCTGCGGCGAAAGCTGGCCGATGCGCCGCTCGATCAGCGTGGCCACGTTGCCCACTGCGGGCAGGCGCACGCTGAGCCAGCCGCGTGGTGATGCGCCTGGCGCCGGCAAGGCTGTCCCCTGCGTCACCCAGACTTTCACGGTTTCGAGCAAGTACAGCGGGTTGCCACCGGTGTGGCGCAGCAGCACCGGCGCGGCCTCGGCCGCATCGAGGCCGGGCACATCGAGCGACACCAGCAACTCATGCGTTTGCGCCAGGCTGAGCGGCGGCAACACGACCGTCACCGCCTCGGCCTGCGCGCTGAACTCGGCCAACCATGCACGCCCCGCTTCGCCGATCTCGGCGCCACGGCCCGCCACCAACCAACGCCGCTCGGAACCTGCCGCCACGTACTGCAGCAGCTCAACGCTGGCCTCGTCGGCAAAGTGCAGGTCGTCGAACACAAACCCGTCGAGGTCGAACACCGGGCTCGCCAGCGTCGCCGCAATGGCGTTGAAGAAGCGCGTGCGCTCTTCAGGCGAGGCCATGGCCTCCGCCTCGCCCAGCTCGGGCAAGAGCCGCGCAAGCTCCTTGCGAAGCGAGGCATCGAGCCGCTCCAGCCCCTGGCGCGGCAACTGTCGCAAGAGGCGCGACATCGAGGCGTACACCACGCGGGCGTCGCCAGGCCGCGCACCGACGACCAAGACCCGCCCGCGCGCCAGCGCAAAGTCGCCAGTCAGGCGTGTCTTGCCCATGCCGGCTTCGCCCATCACCACCGCAAATCGCCCATCGTCCCAGGCTTGGTGCAGTGTGGCCCATGGCGCCTCACGGCCGATCAGCCGCGGCGGGCGCAACACGGTGGCCGGCACACGGTGCGCGGCTGCAGTGCCGTTCAGCGTGCCCGACTCGATCTGGCGCAGCAGGTTCAGGGTGTCGGGGCCGGGCCGGGCACCCACCTCGTCCTTCAACACCTGCTCACACCGGTCGAACGCCAGCAAGGCGCTGGCGCGGTCGCCCGCCAGGTAGTTCAGCTCGATCACCCGCCGGTGCGCCTCTTCGGACAAGGGCTCCAACGCCAGCAGCTCGTGGGCATGGCAGAGCGCGTCGGCGTAGTCGCGCACCTGCAGCGCCATGTCGCACAGCTCGACCAGCGACTGCCGTGTGCGGGCACGCCGCCGCCCGCGCTGCTGCTCGAGCCAGGCCGACAGCTCGGCGCCGAAGTCGTGGCGGCTCTCGCCGAGCACGCCGTCGGAGTCGCCGAGGTCGTGTTCGACCCCGGCGGCCAGCGACAACGTCGCCGTGCCAACCACCAGGCCGTCGCCGACCTGGCGGCGCAGGTGAAACAGACGCTGACGCAAGGCGTTGCGCGCAGCGTCGCTGTCGCTGTCGGGCCACAAGAGCTGCGCCAGCCGGGTGCGCGGCGTGGGGCCTTCGAGTGCCAGCCAGGCGAGCAAGGCGGCGTCACGCGCCGGCAGGGGCA
>JACMKJ010000539.1 GCA_014380155.1 Rhizobacter sp.
AGCGCGATGCGCTGGAGCGCGCCCATGCCGACCTCGCGCTGCGCGAGGCCGAGCTCAGGCGCAAGGCCGAGGTGGAGCCGACCCCTCCGGTCTCACGCACAACCGCGCCGCCCAAGCCGGCCGCCAAGCCGGTGGTCGTGCCCTCGTTCTGAGGCCAGGCCGTGCCGTGCGCCGGCGCGGTGTGATTGGCTCTGGCGATCGTTGCAAATTGGCTCCTTGAGAGGCCAGACAGGTTCCTACCATCAGGAGCCAATCCACACGATCGTTTGCACCATGACACTGCAGA
This sequence comes from Rhizobacter sp., assembly GCA_014380155.1. Lineage (GTDB taxonomy): Bacteria > Pseudomonadota > Gammaproteobacteria > Burkholderiales > Burkholderiaceae_C > Rhizobacter. The sequence goes on from JACMKJ010000539.1 coordinate 287, forward strand.
TTGCGCCGCTGGCCGCAGCCGACCGCCTGCCCTGGGAGACCCTGGCACGCGGCTACAAGACCTTCTACCAAACCGAGGTGTCACCGGCCGGCTACGAGACCGCGTGGCAACGCCTCTTGAAGGGTGAAGAAGTGTTCGGCCTCGGTGCCCACCTCGACGGCCGCCTGGTCGGCATCACCCATTACCTGTTCCACACCAGCGTGTGGTCACCGCGCCTGTGTTACCTGCAAGACCTGTTCACCGCCCCCGAGCTGCGCGGCCAGGGCGTGGCCCGCGCGCTGATCATGGCGGTGGGCGATGCCGCACGCGAAGCCCGCGCCACACGCTGCTACTGGCTCACCCACGAAACCAATGCCACGGCGCGCATGCTGTACGACAAGGTGGCACAGTTCCACGGCTTCATCCGCTACGACCTGCCACTCCAGGAGCAAGCATGAGCACGACCTTTGATGACAAGGCCTACCTTTTCCGCCGTTTGCACGAGCAGGCCACCGCCCTGCTGATGCCCAACGCCTGGGACCCGGGCTCGGCCAAGCTGATCGCGGGTGTGGGCTACGCCGCACTCGCCACCTCCAGCGGCGCCGCCGCCATGGTGCTGGGCCGCAAAGACGGCCAACTCACCCGCGACGAGGCGCTGGCCCATGCACGGGCCATCGTCGACGCGGTCGATGTGCCGGTGTCGGCCGATCTGGAAAACGGCTTCGGGCCCGAGCCAGCGATGGCGGCAGACACCGTTCGCCTGGCCGGTGCGATCGGCCTCGCCGGCGGGTCGATCGAAGACTCGCCAGCCGAAGACGCGCCCTACGACTTCAACCACGCCGTGGAGCGTGTGGCCGCGGCGGTCGAGGCGGCGCGTGCGCTGGGCCGGCCGTTCACGCTGACCGCGCGCACCGAAAACTACCTGCGCGGCAAGCCCGACCTCGACGACACCATCCGCCGCCTGCAGGCCTTCGAGCGCGCAGGTGCCGACGTGCTGTTCGCCCCCGCGCTGCCCGACCTCGATGCCGTGCGGGCGGTGTGTGCGGCGCTCAGCAAGCCGTTCAGCTTCATGGTCGGTATCCCGAACAAATCGTTCAGCGTCGCCGAGCTCGAAGCGGCCGGCGTCAAGCGCATCAGCTTTGCCACTTCGTTCTACCGCGCGGCCATGCGCATGGTGCTGGCCGCCGCCACCGAAGTGAAAGAACAAGGCACGTTCAACTACCTGAGGAAGCCATGAGCAGCCACAGCTACACCGCCACCACCTTGTGGGCACGCGGCGACCAGCCCTTCAGCGACAAGAAATACAGCCGCCGCCACGAGATCCACTTCGATGGCGGGCACGTGATGCCGGCTTCATCGTCACCGCTGTCGGTGCGCGAGCCTTACTCCGACCCGGCTGGCGTCGACCCTGAAGAAGGGTTCATCGCCTCGCTCTCCAGCTGCCACATGCTCTGGTTCCTCGACATCGCCTGCCGCGCCGGCTGGGTGGTCGACGACTACCGCGACGACGTGGTCGGCGTGATGGACCGCAACGCGCAGGGCCAGATGGCCGTCACCCTGGTCACGCTGCGCCCGGCCGTGCGTTTCAGCGGCCAGCAGCCGACCCTGGCCGAGCTCGACCACCTTCACCACCGCGCCCACGAAGAGTGTTTCATCGCCAACTCGGTGAAGAGTGAAGTGCGTTGTGACCCTGTCCTGGTGAACTGACATGTACAGCCCCGCCCACTTTAAGGAAGAGCGCCCCGAGCTGCTGCACCAGCTGGTTCGCGAGCACCCGCTGGGCTTGCTGATCACGCTCGGCGATCAGGGCCTGGAGGCCAACCCGATCCCGTTCCTGCTCGACGTCGACACAAGCGGCCAGGCGGTGCTGCGCGCCCACGTGGCGCGCGCCAACCCGGTGTGGCGCGAGGCGCGCGCTGATATCGACACCCTGGTCGTCTTCCAGGGCCCGCAGGCCTACGTCTCGCCCAACTGGTATGCGACCAAGGCCGAGAACGGCAAGGCCGTGCCGACCTGGAACTACATCACCGTGCAGGCGCGTGGCCGCCTCGTGGTGCGTGACGACGCTGTCTGGCTGCGCGAGCTGGTGAGCCGCCTCACACACCGCCATGAAGCGACGCAGCCCCAGCCTTGGGGCCTGGGCGATGCGCCGCCCGACTACATCGACGCGATGTTGCGCGCCATCGTTGGCATCGAGATCCCGCTCACGTCCCTGCAAGGCAAGTGGAAGGTGAGCCAGAACCACCCGGCCGTCAACCGCGAAGGGGTCGCGAGTGGTCTGCGGGCGCAGGGGGGCGAACAGGCATCGGCCATGGCGGCGGCGGTGGAGCAGGCGGCACCGCGCTGAGCCGCTTGCGCGCGATGCGGCGCCGAAGCGTGGAATCGATGCCGAAGGCCAGCGCCCAGCACAGCCATCCTGTCCACAAGGTGTGGCTCATGAAATGTGCGCCGCGCGCCTGCTGCGCCACTCCGAGCAGCAGCCCGGCCGCGAGCGACACGGCCAGCCAGGTGCGCGCCCGTGCCGGTGAGCTGCGCTGCAAGGCGAAATATCCGCCCACGAAGGCAAAGCCCGACGACGCGTGCCCGGCCGGGAAACAATGCCCGCTGCCACCATCGGCCGCGCGCAGCCAGTGCGACACATGCTGCGCCGTGCCGCCAAAGGCCAGCAGGTCCCACGGGCAACTGGTGGTGCTGAAAGACTTGAACAGCGCCACCGCCAGCGCGCCGCTCAGCGCGCTGACGACCAGTTGCAGCCGTTCGATGCGCTGCAGTGGGCGCAGCCAGGCGGGTGGCCACCACACCGCGAGCGTGAGCCCCACCACCAGCAACCATGACAGCAGCCGCGCGCCGTCGTGCAAGCCATGGGTGAGCACGCTGTTCTGGCTGAGCGCAAAGCCGTGTGAGTCGCCGAACAGCCGCGCCAGCGGCATGTCCAGCCCGCTCCCATCCCAGGCCAGCAGCGCGAGCAGCAGGGCCAGGGTCAGGGTGGCGAGGCGCCGTTCGTGCGAGAGGCTCATGAGGCCCGGCACTCTCGCGTGACCGGCTTAAGACGCCCTTAAGCGCCAGCCGCACAATGAGCGCCATGCGCGTTCTGGTGGTGGAAGACGACGAAGGCATTGCCGCTGGGCTGCAGGCCCACCTGCAGCTCCAGGGTGATGCGGTGGATGTGGCCGCCAGCGTGGCGGCGGCCTGGTCGGCGCTGCGGGCCGAACACTTCGACATCGTGCTGCTCGACCTCGGCCTGCCCGACGGTGACGGCCACCAGGTGTTGCAGCGCCTGCGCAGCGCTCCCCTGGGTGCCCTGCCCGACCCGGCCACGCCGGTGCTCATCATGACGGCGCGCGTCGAGGTGGCCGCGCGCATCGCCGCACTCGATCGCGGCGCCGACGACTACGTCACCAAGCCGTTTGACGCCGACGAGCTTGCCGCCCGCAT
>JACMKJ010000540.1 GCA_014380155.1 Rhizobacter sp.
AGGCGGCATCGCCAATATGAATTACTCCATCTCCAACAACGCCGAGTACGGCGAGTACGTGACCGGCCCGCGCATTGTCACCGCAGCCACCAAGGACGCGATGCGCCAGTGCCTGAAGGACATCCAGACCGGCGAATATGCCAAGAGCTTCATCTTGGAGAACAAGGCCGGCGCGCCGACCTTGCTGTCGCGCCGCCGCCTGACGGCCGAGCACCCGATCGAGCAAGTGGGTGAGCAGCTGCGCGCCATGATGCCCTGGATCAAGAAGAACCGTCTGGTCGACCAATCGAAGAACTGATCTTCGGCCCGACCGGAGTCGACAAGCCGCAGGGGAGACCCTGCGGCTTTTTTGTAGGCTGCTGCGGTATCCTTCCCGACCCAACCCCCTCGAACAGGTTCATGAACGTAATGCACGATGGTGACCAAGCGCTGGCTGACTCGGACGACGCACCGCCTCGCCCGCGCCGCAAAGGCATCTACATCCTGCCCAACCTGTTCACGCTGGCTGCGTTGTTCGGCGGCTTCTATGCCATCGTGATGGCGATGAACGGCCGCTTCGAGCAATCTGCCATTGGCATCTTCTGCGCGATGGTGCTCGACAGCCTCGATGGCCGCGTGGCGCGCATGACCAACACGCAAAGCACCTTCGGCGAGCAGATGGACAGCTTATCTGACATGGTGTCGTTCGGTGCCGCTCCAGCGCTGATCATTTATGAGTGGGCGCTCAAGGGGCTGGGCAAACTCGGCTGGATCGCTGCCTTTGTCTACTGCTCATGTGCGGCCCTGCGCCTGGCGCGCTTCAACACCAACCTCGCCGTGGTCGACAAGCGCTTCTTCCAGGGCTTGCCGAGCCCGGCTGCGGCGGCGCTGGTGATGGGCTTCATCTGGCTGATGGACGAACTCGGCTTCAAGGGTGACGGCGAAGGGCCGTGGCTGCAATGGACGGCGTTTGCGTTTGCGCTCTACGCCGGCCTCACCATGGTGACCAACGTGCCGTTCTACAGTTTCAAAGATGTGAGCTTCAAGCGCTCGGTGCCTTTCATTGTGATCGTGGCCATCGCCTTGGGCATTGCCTTCATCACGCTGCACCCGCCCTTGGTGTTGTTCGGCTTGTTCGTCGTCTATGGCCTCTCGGGCTATGGCGTGTATGCCTGGAAACGTGTCAAAGGCCGACCGGTGAGCGTGATCGCCACCTCGATGGACGAGCCCGACGAAGAAGGCCTGCACCGCTGAAAAGCTGCGTGCTATATTCGCGCCCATGACGTTTTTCACTGCTTTCACGCTAGCCCTACTAGAGGTGCCACGGGCTCGCTGATCGTTCACGTCTATTCGTTTTCGCTCTCAACGGCCCGTATGCAACCAGCATCGGGCCGTTTTGCTTTGTCGAGCATGTGCTGGTTGTGATCTCACTCACTGGGGATTCGCCATGATGTTGAAACAACCGCACTTGAAGTACCGACCTTTCACTCCCGTCGCCTTGCGCGACCGCACCTGGCCCGACGCCGTGCTGACGCAAGCGCCGATCTGGCTCAGCACCGACCTGCGCGACGGCAACCAGGCGCTGATCGAACCGATGGACCCGCAACGCAAGCTGCGCATGTTCCAGATGCTGTTGCGCGTCGGGTTCAAGGAGATCGAGGTCGGCTTCCCGTCGGCATCGCAGACCGAGTTCGACTTCGTCCGCATGTTGATCGAGCAAGACCTCATCCCCGATGACGTGACGATCCAGGTGCTGACGCAGGCTCGCGAGCCCTTGATCCGGCGCACTTTCGAGTCTTTGCGAGGTGCCAAACGCGCCATCGTCCACCTCTACAACGCGACTGCGCCCGTCATGCGCGATGTGGTCTTGGGCCTCGACAAAGATGGCGTGGTGGCCCTGGCGGTCGAGCATGCGGAGTTGATGAACCAACTGGCCGCGCGGCAGCCCGAAACGGCCTGGCGCTTCGAGTACTCGCCGGAAACCTTCTCCGACACCGAACTCGACTTCGCCAAGCGCGTGGTGGATGCCGTCACCGAGGCGTGGCAAGCCACGCCAGAGCGCAAGTGCATCGTCAACCTGCCCACCACCATCGAGCGTTCCACGCCGAACGTGTTTGCCGACATGGTCGAGTGGATGCACCGCCACCTGGCCCGCCGTGATGCGATTGTGCTGTCGGTGCATCCGCACAACGACCGTGGCACCGGCACCGCCACGGGTGAACTCGCGTTGATGGCCGGCGCCGACCGCATCGAGGGTTGCCTGTTTGGCAATGGCGAGCGCACCGGCAATGTCGACGTGGTCAACATCGCGCTCAACCTCTACACGCAGGGTGTGGCACCGGGCCTCGACTTTTCAGACATCGACGAAGTTCGGCGTTGCGTCGAACACTGCAACCAGATGCCGGTGCACCCGCGCCACCCGTATGTGGGCGACCTCGTCTACACCTCGTTTTCCGGTTCGCACCAAGACGCGATCAAGAAGGCGTTTGCGGCCCGCAAGGAAGGCGATGTGTGGAACATGCCTTACCTTCCCATCGACCCCAAGGACCTGGGGCGCAGCTACGACGCGGTGATCCGCGTCAACAGCCAATCGGGCAAGGGCGGTATTTCGTATCTCCTCGAGAACGAGTACGGCCTGGAGCTGCCGCGCCGCCTGCAGATCGAGTTCAGCCAGGTGGTGCAACAAGTCATGGATGACAGCGGCAAGGAGCTGACGGCCCCCGAGCTGTGGAGCATCTTTCAACGCGAATACAGCGTGGCCGGCGCCTGGAGCGCGCAGGTGATCCACGCCACGATCTCAGAGGCGCCCAACGGCCGGATGCGTTTGACCACGGCGGTTGAGCTGGGTGGGCGTGGCCTGGGCGTGGAAGGTGTGGGCTCGGGCCCGATCGAGGCCTTTGTCGAAGGCGTGAACCGCCAACTGGCGACACCGCTGCGCGTGCTCGATTACCACGAGCACGCCATTGGCAGTGGCGCGGATGCCAAGGCCGTGGCCTACCTCGAAGTGCGCATCGGCGATGCGGTCACGCTGTTCGGTGTGGGCATCGACGCGAACATTGTCTCGGCCTCGCTGAAAGCCATCACCTCGGGCCTGCACCGCGCCATGCACCAGGGTCACCTGCGTTTTGCGCAGGCGGTGCTCGCCTAACATACGGAAAAGTAAACAGGAGCCAGCCATGACCGACAAACTCATCATCTTCGACACCACCTTGCGTGATGGAGAACAATCCCCCGGCGCCTCAATGACCAAGGACGAAAAGCTGCGCATCGCGCGCCAGCTCGAGCGCCTGAAGGTCAACGTGATCGAGGCGGGGTTTGCGGCCTCGTCCAACGGTGACTTCGAAGCGGTGAGGGCCATCGCCCAGGCCATCAAGGACAGCACGGTGTGCTCGCTCGCCCGCGCCAACGACCGCGACATCGCGCGTGCGGCCGAGGCGCTGCAAGGCGGGGCGTCCACCCGCATTCATCTGTTCCTGGCCACCAGTGCCTTGCACATGGAAAAGAAGCTGCGCATGACACCCGACCAGGTGTTCGAGCAGGCACGTTTGTCGACCCGCTTTGCGCGCAACCTGTCGGGTGATGTGGAGTTTTCGCCCGAAGACGGCTACCGCTCTGACCCGGACTTCCTGTGCCGCGTGCTGGAGGCGGTGATTGCCGAAGGCGCCACCACCATCAACATTCCCGACACCGTGGGTTATGCCATTCCCGAGCTGTACGGCAACTTCATTCTCGACCTGCGCACGCGCATTCCGAACGCCGACAAGGCAGTGTGGTCGGTGCACTGTCACAACGACCTCGGCATGGCGGTCGCCAACTCGCTCGCCGGCGTGAAGATAGGTGGTGCGCGTCAGATCGAGTGCACCATCAATGGCCTGGGCGAGCGCGCCGGCAACTGTGCGCTCGAAGAAGTGGTGATGGCACTGCGCACCCGCAAGGACTATTTCGACCTGGCACTCGACATCGACGCCACGCAGATCGTGCCCGCCTCGCGCCTGGTGTCCCAGACCACCGGTTTCGTGGTGCAGCCGAACAAGGCGGTGGTGGGGGCGAACGCCTTCGCGCATGCATCGGGCATTCACCAGGACGGCATGCTCAAGGCGCGCGAGACCTACGAGATCATGCGCGCCGAAGACGTGGGCTGGGCCGCCACCAAGATCGTGCTGGGCAAGCTCTCGGGCCGCAATGCCTTCAAGCAGCGGCTGAATGAGTTGGGCATCGAGCTGCATTCCGAAGCCGAGGTCAATGCGGCGTTTGCCAAGTTCAAGGAACTGGCCGACCGCAAGAGCGACATCTTTGACGAAGACATCCTGGCTCTGGTGATGGACGAGTCGGTGACCACCGAGAACGAACACTACCGCCTGCTGGCCTTGTCGCAACGCTCGGAAACCGGCGAACGCCCGCACGCCAAGGTGGCGTTTGCGGCAGGCGACACCGAGCACCACACCGAGAGCGACGGCAATGGCCCGGTCGACGCAAGCCTGAAGGCCATTGAGTCCAAGCTGAAGACTGGCGCCGAAATGCTGCTCTATTCGGTCAATGCCATCACTTCGGGCAGCACAGAATCTCAGGGCGAGGTGACGGTTCGGCTCCAGCATGGTGGTCGAGTCGTCAATGGCGTGGGTTCCGACCCCGACATCGTGGTCGCGTCGGCCAAGGCTTACCTCGCAGCGTTGAACAAGCTGCACAGCAAGAACGAGCGCGTCGCTGCCCAGGGGTGATATTTGTCACACACCTGACAATTCCTAAGTCTGACTTGAGGAAAATCGCGCAAGTTTTTGATATTGCAGGTTTTTTTCTTGTCACTTACACTCGGGCGACTGAGCGTCAAGGGGTTGTTGTGATGCGGTTCACCCAAAAGTCAGCGTTGTCCGTTCTGCGTGGTCTGCTCGCGCTGACGATCGCTGTCTGCCTGCCCCTCTCAGCAGGCGCGGCGGCCAAGCCGGCCAAGAAGCGCGTCGCCGTCGTATTCAAGGCTCCCTCCGTCAAATCCAAGGCGGTGGTCGTTCGCACCTCCAAGATCAAACGCACCAGCCTGCGCACCCGCGCGCGCGCAGTCCCCGAGCGGCCTTCGTTTGGCCAGGTTTATGGCCTTCACTCGGCAGCCGACCCGCTCGACCTGAAGTCCAGCGTCGCGCTGGTGATGGACCAAGAGACCAATGAGGTGCTCTTCAGCAAGAACTCCAAGGCGGTGCTTCCGATTGCGTCGCTCACCAAACTGATGACGGCACTGGTGGTGGCCGAAGCCAAGCTTCCGCTCGATGAAGTGCTGACCGTGAGCCAAGACGATGTCGACACCGAAAAGGGCAGTCGCTCCCGCTTGAGCGTGGGCACGCAGCTCACCCGCGGCGAGATGATGCATCTGGCGCTGATGTCGTCTGAAAACCGAGCTGCGCATGCGCTGGGCCGCCACTACCCCGGCGGCATGGGCGCGTTTGTGGTGGCAATGAACCGCAAGTCGACCGAGCTAGGCATGGCCGACACGCGCTATGTCGAGCCTACCGGCCTGTCCAGTCACAACCAGTCGAGCGCTCGTGACCTGGCGACCCTGGTGAAGGCAGCGCACAACTACCCGCTGCTCCGTGAGCTGTCGACCTCCCCCGAGTACGAAGTGGCAGTCGGTCGCCGGCAACTCCAGTTTCACAATACCAACCGCCTCGTCCACAACCCCGAGTGGAACATCGGCCTGCAAAAGACCGGCTACATCTCCGAAGCCGGGCGATGCCTGGTGATGCAGGCCAAGATGGCAGGGCGTCAGGTGATCATGGTTTTCCTCGACTCGGCCGGCAAATACTCGCGTTTGGGTGATGCCGAGCGCGTGCGCAAGTGGGTCAGCGAGCGCCCGCCGGTGGTGGTGGCTCCGGTGCTGATGACTCCTCCAGCGTTGGTCGCTCCCATTTTTGTGACCCCCGCGGCGGTGCCCATGCCAGAGCCGGCTCCGGCGGCGGATGAGCCGGTGGTGCTTGAGGCGCCGAAGATCACGTCCTGATCCGCATTCGTTCCCAAAGCAAAAGAGCCCGGCATGCCGGGCTCTTCGCGTTTCGGGGCTGCGGATTTATCCGCGGTGGCCCAATGCCGAAGAAATTTGCGATGCGGTGGACTTGAGCCGCTCCAGCCAGCCTTCTTCCAGGCGGTCGGCCGGCGCGGAGATCGACAGGCCGGCCACCAGCTTGCCCTGGTCATCGAAGATGCCTGCGGCCATGCATCGCACGCCGAGCTCCAGCTCTTCGTCGTCGCGCGCTGTGCCGTATTGCAAAACCTTTGAGAGCTCGCGCTCCAGGGTGTTCGCGTCGGTGATGCTGTTGCGTGTGTGGCCAGCCAGGCCGGTGCGGGCTGCGTAGGCGCGCACCCGTTGCGGGTCGTCGTGGGCCAGGAAGAGCTTGCCCACGGAGGTGAGGTGCAGCGGCGCGCGGCCGCCGACGGCGCGCACGACCTGCATGCCCGAGCGTTCGCTGTAGGTGCGCTCGATGTAGACGATCTCGTCGCCTTGGCGCATCGACAAGTTCACCGGCTGATGGGTCAGCTTGTGCAGCTCACGCATGGGCCCCAAGGCGGCGTCGCGCACGTCCAGCCGTGCCTTGACCAGGTTGCCCAACTCCAGCAGGCGCATGCCCAGGCGGTAACTGCCGGCCTCGGGGCGGTCAACATACCGACCGACCGTGAGGTCGTTCAAGATGCGGTGCGCGGTGGACGGGTGCAGCCCGGTCTGTTCGCTGATGAGCTTCAGGGACACCGGATCCTGGTGGGAAGCCAGCAGATCCAGCAGCGAGAACATGCGCTCAAGCACCTGGATCGCGGGTTTTTGATCCTCTTTGCTTTTCATGCGGGCATTCTGACGCAGTTCGCCTGGATTTTGCATCGCGAAAATTCACGCGATGGCCGCTGCCGCTTCCATTCCCGAACGGATGGCACCTTCCAGCGTCGCCGGGTAGGGCCCTTCCACATAGTCACCCGCAGCAAACAGGCCGGGCAGCACCTGTTGTGGCGGTCGTTGCAGCTGGGGCGTGCACAGAAAAGTGGCGCGCTTTTCGGTCGTGCTGCGCAGCGTTTCGATGGCACTGTGCAAATGGGCGCCGAGCGCCTCGCGGGCCTGGTTCAGCGTGGCCGCCGTGGTGGCGTCCAGGCCTTGTGCGACCCAACTGGCAGCACCACTCACCACGAAGGCGAACACGCCATCCATCCCGCTGATCGCACCGAGGTCGAACACGAACTGCGCAGGGCGTTGCGCGTCGCTGCGCAACGCCATCATGGGCTGCGGCAAGCGGCTGCCCGGGCTGCGCGCGTAGACCGTGATGATGGGTTCGTAGTGCAGCGCGCCAGCCTGGCGAGACCAGTCAGGCGCGAGGGGCAAGCTCAGTCGCGCAGCTTCGTTGGCAGTACAGGCCAGCACCACCATGTCAGCGGGTTCGCCGTTGACGCGCCAGCCATCGCCCGACCGCTCCAGCGTGTCCACACGCTGCGACAAGCGAAGCGAGGCGCCCGACGCCGCCAACCACCGTGCGGCGGGCAACGGCCACAGCTGGCTCAGGCGCAGCTTGGGCAACAGCAAGTCGGCAGAACCCGGCCCTGAGAACAACGCGTCCTTGAGCACGCGCAAGAACACCGTGGCGCTGGCATGTGAAGCGGGTGTGTTGAGCGCGGCCACACACAGCGGATCAAGCAACTCGTCGCGCACGGCAACGGGCAGGTGCGAGGTCAGCTGCGCGACGCTCAACGCGGGGTCGCAGCGAAAGCGGCGCAGCGCCCAGCCCGTGGCCGTGAGCAGCAGCGCTTGTTTGTCGCGCCAGCGCCAGCCGGGGTAGCGCAGCACGGCGCTGGCAAACGCGAGGATGGGCGAGCCCGGCGCGAGTTGCAGGCCTGCCCCGTCGGGGTAGACCACGCGCAGCGGCGTGCGCAGCAGGGCTTGGTCGATGTCGACGCCCACCAGCCGCATCAACGCCAGCGTTTGTGAGTAAGCGCCGATCAGGATGTGCTGGCCGTTGTCGAGCAGCGCGTCGCCGAAGTCGACCTCGCGGGCTCGTCCACCGAGCTGCGCCGCCATCTCGTATAAGGTGACTTGATGGCCGCGCCGTGTGGCCTCGACTGCAGCGGCCAAGCCCGCCCAGCCGCCCCCGACAACGGCCACACGCCGCGCTTCCGTCATCAACGGCCTCGCCAGTTGGTGCGCAGCGCAATCCACAGCTTGCGCAGCGGCGTGAGCGAGATGCGTTGGTGCAGCACCTGGAAGTTGGCGGCTTCGATCTCGCGCAGCAGCGTGCGGTAGATGTTGGCCATCATCAGGCCGGGCTTTTGCGCGCGGCGATCGGCCTCGGGCAACAAGGCCAGGGCTTCGTCGTAGCAGCGGTGCGCCCGCTCGGCCTGAAAGCGCATCAGCGCGGTGAACCGATCGCTGTAGCCGCGGTTCAGGATCTCCTGCGCCTTGACCTCGAACTGCTGCAGCTCTGAGACCGGCAGGTAGATGCGGCCCCGGCGCGCGTCGTCGCCCACGTCGCGAATGATGTTGGTGAGTTGCATCGCCAGGCCGAGCTTGTGCGCGTATTCGATGGTGGCGGCCTCGGTGCGGCCGAAGATGGCCGAGGCCACTTCTCCCACCACGCCGGCGACCAGGTGGCAATAGCGTGCAAGGCCGGGGAAGTCGAGGTAGCGCGATTGATCCAGGTCCATCTGGCAGCCTTCGATCACAGCGAGCAGGTGTTCGCCGCGAATGTCGAACGCCGCCACGTGCGGCATCAAGGCCTTCATCACCGGGTGGGTGGCCAGGCCGTTGAAGCTGCTCACGACCTCCTTGCGCCACCAAGCGAGCTTGGTGGCAGCGACGCTCGGGTCTTGCACCTCATCGACCACGTCGTCGACTTCGCGGCAAAACGCATAAAACGCCGTGATCGCCGCACGCCGCGGCGCGGGCAGGAACAGAAAGGCGTAATAAAAGCTGGAGCCGCTGGCGGCAGCCTTCTCCTGCACGTATTGCTCTGGGGTTGTCATGGCCGTGCCTCGCGCAGGGAGCTGGAGAGGGGCGCTTTCATGCGCAATGCACGCCACAGCAGAAGCGGTGCGTCGTACCAGCGCAGCGTGGGCCGCGCGAGCAGGCTGCCGTGCTTCATGCGTTCGATCTTCTCCAAGATGCGCAAACCCCCTTGCACCACCAGGCGCAACTCCCAGCCGGCGCGGCCGGGCAGGGCGTGCACGAGCGGGGCCCCGCTGTGCATCAGCGCCTTGGCCCAGGCCACCATCTCGGCAACGAGCGCGCGCGTGCTGGGTGAGTCTTCACGCGACAGCAACGCCGCCAGCGGCACGCCGTGGCGTGCGCAGTCGGCGAGTGGAACGTAGGCACGGCCACGCCGGGTGTCGACGCTGAGGTCTTGCCAGAAGTTGGCCAGCTGCAGCGCGGTGCAGATCTCGTCGGACTGACGCAATTGCAGTGCGCCTTGCACGCCATACAGATGAAGCAGCAAGCGCCCGACCGGGTTGGCCGAGCGGCGGCAGTAGGCCAGCAGCTCGGCGCGGTCGGTGTAGGTGTTTTGGTGAACGTCTTGCTCGAAAGCGCTGTGCAGGTCTTCGAGCAACGGCACGGGCAGGGCGTGGCGATCGATGGCCTGCTTCAGCGGGGTGAACACCTGCGGCCACCGCGGGCCGGGTGTGGCGCCTGCAGCGGCGGCATGCAGCTCGGCGCGGTAGGCGGCGAGCGCCGAGAGGCG
>JACMKJ010000541.1 GCA_014380155.1 Rhizobacter sp.
ACCTTCGGCTCGATGCTGTCGACGCCGATCATCAACCCGCCGCAGAGTGCGATCCTCGGGGTGCACGCCACCAAGGACCGGGCGGTGGTGGAGAACGGCCAGATCGTCATCCGCCCCATGAACTACCTGGCGATGAGCTACGACCACCGCATCATCGACGGCCGCGAAGCCGTGCTGGGCCTGGTGGCCATGAAAGAAGCGCTGGAAGACCCGGCGCGCCTGCTGTTTGACATCTAAAGGCCCGACCATGAGCAAATCATTTGACGTGGTCGTCATCGGTGGCGGCCCCGGTGGCTACATCGCTGCCATTCGCGCCGCGCAGCTGGGGTTCAACACCGCCTGCATCGACGACTGGAAGAATGCCAAGGGCGGCCCCGCGCCCGGCGGCACCTGTACCAACGTGGGCTGCATTCCGTCCAAGGCCTTGCTGCAATCGAGCGAGAACTACGAGCACGCCAAGCTGCACTTTGCCGACCACGGCATCGGCGTGACGGGCCTGAGCATGGACTCCGCCAAGATGCTCAGCCGCAAGGACGCCGTGGTGAAGCAGAACAACGACGGCATCCTGTACCTCTTCAAGAAGAACAAGGTCACGTTCTTCCATGGCCTGGGTTCGTTCGTCAAAGCGGCGGATGGCGGTTACGAGATCAAGGTGACGGGTGCGGCCGAAGAGAGCATCACCGGCAAGCACATCATCGTGGCCACCGGCTCCAGCGCGCGTGCGCTGCCTGGTGCGGCCTTCGATGAAGAGAACATTCTCAGCAACGACGGGGCACTGCGCATCGCCACTGTGCCGAAGAAACTGGGTGTCATCGGCTCCGGCGTGATCGGCCTGGAAATGGGCTCGGTGTGGCGACGTCTGGGTGCAGAAGTGACGGTGCTCGAAGCCTTGCCCACCTTCCTGGGCGCGGTCGACGAACAGATCGCCAAGGAAGCGCACAAGGCCTTCACCAAGCAAGGCCTGAAGATTGAGCTGGGCGTGAAGATCAGCGAAGTCAAAACCGGCAAGAAGGGTGTGAGCGTCGCTTACGCCAACGCCAAGGGCGAAGCGCAGACGCTCGATGTCGACAAGCTCATCATCTCCATCGGTCGCGTGGCCCATACCAAAGGCTTGAACCCTGAAGCCGTGGGCCTGAAGCTCGACGAGCGCGGCGCCATCGTGGTCGACGACCTTTGCAAGACCAACCTGCCCAACGTCTGGGCGGTCGGCGATGTGGTGCGCGGCCCCATGCTCGCGCACAAGGCCGAGGAAGAAGGCGTGGCCGTGGCCGAGCGCATTGCCGGCCAGCACGGGCACGTCAACTTCAACACCATCCCATGGGTGATCTACACCTCGCCCGAGATCGCCTGGGTGGGCCAGACCGAGCAGCAGCTGAAGGCCGCTGGCCGTGCGTACAAGGCGGGCACCTTCCCGTTCATGGCCAATGGCCGCGCGCGGGCGCTTGGTGACACCACGGGCATGGTGAAGTTCCTGGCCGACGCCAAGACCGACGAAATTCTCGGTGTGCACATCGTGGGCCCGATGGCCTCGGAGCTCATCTCCGAAGCCGTGGTGGCGATGGAGTTCAAGGCCTCGGCCGAAGACATTGCACGCATCTGCCACGCCCACCCGAGCTTGAGCGAAGCCACCAAGGAAGCGGCACTTGCGGTCGACAAGCGCACGCTGAACTTTTGACCAAAGGTGCAGACGTGGGGGTTCGTGCGCTTTACGGGCAGACCCTCGCAGAGCGAGGCTACAGCGCCGACCCTGCGCAGCTGCGAGCGGTCGATGCGCTGGAGCGTTGTGAGACCGAGTGGGCTGACTACAAGGCCCGTCGCGGCAATGCGCTGACCAAGCTCGTGGTGCGCCCGCCCATCCCTCGCGGGGTCTACATGCACGGCGGGGTGGGGCGCGGCAAGAGCTTCCTGATGGATTGCTTTTTCAACGCTGTGCCGCTCACACGCAAGACGCGGCTGCACTTTCACGAGTTCATGCGCGAGGTGCACCGCGAGCTGGCCGAGTTGCAAGGCACCGTCAACCCGCTGTACGAGCTGGGCAGGCGCATAGCACGCCGCTACCGGCTGATCTGCTTCGACGAGTTTCACGTCGCTGACGTCACCGACGCGATGATTCTTCATCGCCTGCTGGAATCGCTGTTCGAGCACCGGGTAAGCATCGTCACCACCTCCAACTTCAAGCCCGACGATCTGTACCCCAACGGCCTGCACCGCGACCGCATCCTGCCTGCCATCGAGCTGCTGAAGGAAAAGATGGAAGTGATCAGTGTCGACAACGGCACCGACTACCGCCGTCGCGCGCTGGAGCAGGTGGCGATGTACCACACGCCTCTCGGACAAGCCGCTGACGCGGAGATGGCCGACGCCTTCAACCGGCTCGCGGAGAGCAAGGACGAATCGCCGGTGTTGCACATCGAGCATCGCGAGCTGCACGCTCGCCGCAAAGCCGGTGGTGTGGTGTGGTTCGACTTCAAGCAACTGTGTGGCGGCCCGCGTTCGCAGAACGACTACCTCGAGTTGGCCACGCAGTTTCACACCGTGCTGTTGTCCGACGTCCCGCAGATGTCGCCACGCCTGGCGTCGGAAGCGCGGCGCTTCACTTGGCTGGTCGACGTGCTCTACGACCGGCGCGTCAAGCTCATCATGTCGGCCGAGGTAGCCCCCGAGGCGCTCTACACCGAAGGGCCGCTGGCGCACGAGTTTCCGCGCACGGCCTCGCGCCTGAGCGAGATGCAGTCGGTGGAGTTCTTGTCGCTGGCGCGGCGCGATGTCGACACCTCGCTGACCTGACATGAACGCCCGCGCTGTCGTGTTGCTCTGGGCCTTGTGCGGCATGGCGCATGCTGACGACGCAGCTCAGCGGGAGGCACTCAAACAACAACGCACGGCGATCGAGGCGCAGCATGCGCAGCGCGAAGAAGCGTGCCGCAAGCAGTTTGTGGTCACGCCTTGTCTTGAGAAGGTCCGCGTCGACAAGCAAGAGGCGCTGGAGGGCGTGCGCATCCAGGAGCTGGCGTTGGAAGAGGCGCAGCGCCGCCAGCGCGCCGAGGCACAGGCTCAGCGTGTGGCCGACAAGGCCAAAGAAGCCCAGGCGAGAGACAACACGCCTGTCGCTGCGCCCAAGGTGCCCAAAGCACCACAGGTGAGGGCTGCAAAAGTTGCAAAACCCGCGGTACCCAAGGCTTCGGCACCTGATCGCAGCGCCGCAGAAAAGCGCGACCGAGAAGCCTTTGAGGCCCGACAGCGCGAGATCCAGGCCCACCGCCAGGCGGTGATCAAGCGCAATGAGGAACGCGCGGCGCGCAAACCGCCCAAACCATTGCCCGTGACAGGCAGTGGCGTGGCAAGGCCCTGAAGCTTTTCAGCTCAAGGGATCGAGCCGCACCAGGGCCAGCGACAGGTTGTCGCCCGACCCGCGCGCGCGCTGACGCGCTTTGCTAACGAGCATCTCGCTCGCTTCACGCGGTGGCAGCGTGTGCACGATGGCACCCAGCTCCTTTGGCGTGAAGTAGTGCCACAGGCCATCGCTGCAGGCGAGCATGGTGTCGCCCACTTCAAGGTGGTCAATGTGGTGCAGCGTGAGGGGCGGGTCTTGGACGGTGCCCAGGCAGCCGGTCAGCAGGTTCGACTGCGGGTGGCTGTTGGCTTCGTCTTCGGTGATCTGCCCTTCATCGACCAGGCGCTGCACGAACGAATGGTCGATCGTGCGCTTGACCATGTCGGGGCCGCGAAAGTGGTAGATGCGGGAGTCGCCAGCGTGAATCAAGTCACATTCGCGCGAGGGGCTGATCAAGAAAGCGGTGACCGTGCTGTGCGGTTCTTCTTCGGCGGTGATGGCGGTGAGCTTGATCATCAGGTGCGCTTCGAGCACCAACTGCTTGAGCAGCTCGGAAGGGTCGTCCTGGTTGGGGCTGTAGCGCTCGAACAGCTGCTTGGCGGTAAGGATCACTTGATCAGCCGCCTTGCGCCCACCACTTTTGCCGCCCATGCCGTCGGCCAGCACCGCCATCGCACAGCCTGGCACACGGTGATGGGGCAGGATATCGACTTGGTCTTGTTGGTAGGCGCGGTCACCGCGGTGAATGCCGGTGGCCGCCGACAATCGATAGCCTGGGGGGGTGCTCATGGTCGAAAACTATAATCGCTTTGCCTCTCTGTTCCCATTCCTGCTCCCATTCGCGCTCACATGGATGACAACCTGCATTCGCCACAGCGCCGACTGATCGAGCTCCGCATGGAGCATGCCGACCTTGATTCACTCATCGATCAGACCTCGGAAGAGCGCCCCGCCGACGACCTGGCCCTGCGTCGCCTGAAGAAGCGGCGCCTCGTTTTGCGTGACCAAATCTCCAGGCTCGAAATGCGGCTCGAGCCGCCTGAGCCCGCATGAGCTTGCTCAGCGACGACGTGGCGCAAGCGTTTGCGCCTGGGGGCGCATTGGCGCTGGCTGATGACCGTTATGTCGAGCGCGAAGTGCAGCAACGCATGGCGCAAGACGTGGCTGCGGCCATCGACGAGCGCCGCGCGCTGGTGGCCGAAGCCGGCACCGGCGTTGGCAAAACCTTCGCCTACCTCGTGCCGACCTTGCTCTCGGGCAAACGTGCGCTGGTGAGCACCGCCACGAAGAGCTTGCAAGACCAGCTTTTTCTGCGCGACCTGCCGCGCTTGCGTGATGCGTTGCAATTGCCGGTGACCCTGGCGCTGCTCAAGGGGCGTGCGAGTTACCTGTGCCTACACCGCCTCAGCTTGGCTCGCCAGTCGGCTGAGCTGCCTGACCGCTGGGCGGTTCGCACCCTGGCCAAGATCGAGGTGTGGGCGCGTGCCACTCAAAGCGGCGACCTCGCCGAGCTGGAGGGGTTGGACGAACGCTCCAGCGTGATCCCGCTCGTCACCTCCACGCGTGAGAACTGCCTGGGCAGCGACTGCCCCGAGTACCGCCAGTGTCATGTGATGAAAGCGCGCCGCGATGCAATGGCGGCCGACCTGGTGGTGGTGAACCATCACCTCTTTTTTGCCGACATGGCCTTGCGCGACAGCGGCGTCGCCGAGCTCTTGCCCAGCGTCGAGGTGGCCGTGTTCGATGAGGCCCACCAGCTGGCCGAAGCCGGTGTGGCGTTCCTGGGCAGCACGCTGGGCAGTGCGCAGGTGATCGACTTCGCGCGCGACATGCTGGGCGCGGGTCTGCAGCACGCACGCGGACTGGTGGCCTGGCAAGACCTGGCCGGCGCGTGCGACCGCGCTGCGCGCGAGATGCGCCTGGCTGCAGCGGGCACCATCCGCGACGTGCGGGGTGCGTTCAAGCTGCGTTGGGAGGAGCGTGCCGAACAAGATGCTTTCATCGACGCCTTGCAAGGCCTTGCCGAGGCCTGCGACTGTGCCAGGCTGGGCCTCGAATCGGTGGACGAGTTGGCCCCCGACTTCACCAAGCTGGCCGAGCGCGCCGCGCAGTTTGTGCGGCAGGCGGTCTTGTTCAGCGGCCCCGTCACACCAGGGCGGGTGCGCTGGATCGACCTGTCACCCCACCAGGCTCGTCTGGTCGAATCGCCGCTCGACATCCGCGACGCCCTGCGCGAGCAGATGGAAGCTGCGCCCAAGGCCTGGATCTTCACCTCGGCCACGCTGGGCGACGACGAGCGCCTGAGCTGGTTCACCGAGTCGGCGGGTCTGGAAGACGCCACCACCTTGCGCGTGGGCAGCCCGTTTGACTACCCCGCCCATGCGCGGCTTTATATCCCTGCAGGTTTCCCCAAACCCAACGAGCCGGGTCACCCCGGTGCGGTGGCCACGCTGGCGGGGCGCTGCGCGCGTGCACTGGGTGGGCGCACCTTCGTGCTCACCACCACACTGCGCGCCTTGCAAACCATTGGCGAGAAGCTACGCGACAGCTTCGAGGCCGAAGGCGACAACATCCAGGTGCTGGTGCAGGGCAGTGCGCCCAAGCGGCAGCTGCTGCAGCAGTTTCTCAACCAGCCGCGCTCGGTGCTGGTCGGCTCGCAAAGTTTCTGGGAAGGCATCGACGTGCCTGGCGATGCGCTGCAGTGTGTGTTGATCGACAAGCTGCCGTTCCCACCGCCCAACGATCCGCTGGTGGAGGCGCGCGTCAAACGCCTTGAGAGCGAAGGGCGCAACCCGTTTGCAGATTATTTCGTGGCCGAAGCGGCGGTGTCGCTCAAGCAAGGAGCAGGGCGCCTGATCCGCAGTGAAACCGATCGAGGCCTGCTGGTGATCTGTGACCCTCGCATGGCGGGCATGAACTACGGCCGCCGTCTGCGCGAAGCCCTGCCGCCCATGACGCGCTTGTCAAATGAAGCCGAGGCGCTGGCCTGGCTGCAGAGCCTGTCGGTGGCCTCGTTGCCTTTCTAGACGCGGCTCACTTGGCGGGAGCCGCGGCGATGAAACCGCTGTTGGGGAAGTTCTTGCGCAGCACGCGGTTGGCGTCGTCGCGCAGTTGTTCGAGGCCGAGCTTGTCGTAGCTTTGCGCCATGATGGCCAGTGCCTCTTCGGCCGCAGGGGCTTGCTGGAACTCTTGCAGGGCCTGCTGCGCCCGGTTCACGGCCGCGAGATACGCGCCACGGCGGTAGTAGTAGCGCGCCACGTGTACTTCGTAGGCTGCGAGCGAGTTGACGATGTAGCGCATGCGCACCAACGCGTCAGGGGTGTACTTCGACTTGGGAAACTGCTCGATGAGCTGCTTGAACGACTGGTACGAATCGCGCGAGGCTTGCTGGTCCCGCTCGGACAAATCCTGGTTGGCCAGGTTGCCGAAGATGCCCAGGTTGTCGTTGAAGTTGATCACGCCCTGAAGATAGAGCGCATAGTCGAAGGCCGGGCTGGTGGGGTGCAGCTTGATGAAGCGCTCGACGATCGCCAGGGCCTGGGCCTTCTCGCCGGTGCGGTAGTTGATGTAGGCGCGCTCAAGCTGCGCTTGTTGCGACAGCAGCGTGCCGGCGGCGCGGCCTTCGAGGCGCTCGTACAGCTTGGCGGCGCGTTCGTAGCTGCCCGCGGCGGCTTCCTCTTTCGCCTCTGAATACAATTTCTCCACGCTCATGCCGGCGGTTTCGTCTTTCGGCGTGGTGTTGCATGCGGCCAGGACGACTGTCAACAGGGCCAGGCTCCAGGCGTGGCCTGGTGAGCGATTGCGATTCATGAGCAACGTGGCGCCGCGGGAGCGGCGCTTCCAGAGAGAAGAAGAGAGCGAAGTTTATATGGTTCAACCCCCGCCGCTGACCGACAACCCCATGCTCACCGAGCCCGATGACGAAGACGCGCCCGAGCGGCGCACTGCGGTGGTGAGCCGCGAGTTGCACGGCGTGCGCCTCGACAAGGCTTTGGTCACCATGGCCGAAGAGTTCTCGCGCAGCCACCTGCAAAGCCTGATCGAACAGGGCCACGTGTGGGTGAATGGCGTGGTGGCCACGTCGGCCTCTCGCAAGGTCTTGGCGGGCCAGCAGATCGACGTCGACCTCGTCCCCACGCCCGAGAGCCGTGCTTTCCGAGCCGAGGCGATGGTGCTGCCCATCGTGTTCGAAGACGACCACCTGATGGTGATCAACAAGCCGGCGGGCCTGGTGGTTCACCCTGCGGCGGGCAATTGGTCGGGCACGCTGCTCAATGGCGTGCTGGCGCACCACCCGACGGCGGCCACCTTGCCGCGTGCAGGCATCGTGCACAGGCTCGACAAGGACACGTCGGGGCTGATGGTGGTCGGCAAGACCTTGCCTGCGGTGACGGCGCTGGCTCGGGCCATTGCGGCGCGCGAGGTGCACCGCGAGTACCTCGCGCTGGTACACGGCCACCTGGGGCAAGCGTCGTTTCGCGTCGACGTGCCGCTGGCGCGTGACCCGCAATCGCGTGTGCGCATGGCGGTGGTGGGCAGCGGAAAGCCCGCACAAACCGATGTGACACGCCTGGCGGTGGCCGAAACGGCGGATGGCCCGGTGAGCGCCATCCGCTGCAAGCTGCACACCGGCCGCACGCATCAGATCCGTGTGCACATGGCGTCGCGTGGCTACCCACTGGTGGGCGACGCGATGTACGGCGGCCACCCGGCCTTGGGGCTGCAGCGCCAGGCCTTGCATGCGACCCGCCTGGGCCTGGCCCACCCTCAGACCGGCGAGATGCTGTGGTTCGACGCCGCGCCACCAGCCGATATGTCGTTGGCTTGGCAACAGGTGGATACGCGGCATGGCAGCCCCTGAGCAAGGGCTATACAATCCCGATCAACCCCTTTCCTGGTGCATGAGCGTTAAGACGCTGCGCATTGCGCCCACCAACGGAAGTGAGCGCGCCGAATGAGGCGCGACAAGTGGTTCGCAGCGGAGAACGCATCGAACCTTGAGGTCACCCACTCAGCAGCCATTGATGTGGATTCCCCGCCAGCCGGTTCGTCCGTGCGAAAAGCCGCTGTGAAAGAGCCCGATCCCAGAGAGCCCTCTGGCCCTCCCGACTGAGGATGTAGACGAAGTCCATGAACACACAGGATGCAAAGCGCGTCCTCGAGACCGCGCTCATCTGTGCACAGCAGCCCCTGCCGATGAGGGACATGCGCACACTCTTTGCCGATGAACTCGGCCCCGACAGCCTGCGTTCTCTGCTCGATGAGCTGATGCGCGACTGGGAAGACCGCGGCGTCGAACTGGTGGCGCTGTCGACAGGCTGGCGCTTTCAAAGCCGCCCCGAGATGCGCGACTACCTCGACCGGCTCAACCCCGAAAAGCCGCCCAAGTATTCGCGTGCGGTGATGGAAACCCTGGCCATCATTGCCTACCGCCAACCGGTTACGCGCGGTGATGTAGAAGACATCCGCGGCGTCACCGTCAGCAGCCAGATCGTCAAGCAGCTCGAAGACCGCGGCTGGATCGAAGCCATCGGTTACCGCGAAGCGCCCGGTCGTCCAGCGCTGTTTGCCACCACCAGGCAGTTCCTCGATGACCTTGGCCTGGCGAGCCTCGAACAGTTGCCCATGCTCGACGGCTCTGCGCCGGGTATCGCGGCCTTGGGCGAAGCCTTGAACGATCAGCCCTCTCTGCTGGAGGAGCCCGCGCAGGCGGCACTCAGCCTGGGGGGTGAGCCCGAAGCTGCGGTCGAATTGGCTGTCGAAGCGCCAGCCGAAGTCCCGCCGCTAGACCTCCCAGCCGATACCGAACCCGTGCAGGAAAACGCCACCCCTACCGAAGACGTTCAGCCTGAGGCTGAAACCACCCCCACTCACCCCGAGCCTGCGGCCGATGCCGCTCCGATGGATCCAGAAGCATGAATCACCCCGACGACGACACCCCGGCCGACTTGACTGCCACCGTGCCCGCAGACGCTACGCCGGCCGAGGCCAAGCCCGTGAGGCGTCGTCGTGCGCCCAAGGCCGAAGCTCCGGCGGGTGATGAGCCTGTCGCAGCCCCCGCGGTTGAAGCCGCGGAAGAGGCGCCGCCCAAGCCAGCCCGCAAGCGCCGTGCGGTGGCTGCCAAGCCGGCTGAAGGCGCGGGCGAAGTCGAGACACGTGCCCCTTCGCAGGGTGAAGTGTTTGCCGCGCCGCCAGCGGCTCGCGTCGCCACAGTCACCGAGCCGACACCGGTGGTGGTGGCTGTTGCGCCTTCGGAACAGACCGACGGAGAAAGCAGCGCTGGTTCGCCAGAGGACGGCGGCGCAGAAGACGGTGAAGCCGGTGTTGAAGATCGCCCCCGCTCGTCTCGAAACCGCCGCCGTGGCCGCAAGGATCGGCAGCGTGGTGAGGCACGTGAAGGCGGTGATGCGGTTGTGGTCGCGCCAGTGCAGGAGGCAGCGGCCCAGGCTGGGGAAGTGTTTGCCCAGGTGTTGTCGGGCGATTTCGACGTGGAAGCCCCGGCTGCCGAAGAAGAATCCACCGAAGAGCCTGGTGAATACAAGCGCGTGCTCGCCGCCGAACCCGATGCACCCAAGCTGCACAAGGTGCTGGCGCAATCGGGCATCGGCTCGCGCCGCGACATGGAGCAACTGATCGAAGACGGCCACGTGACCGTCAACGACGAGCCGGCCCATGTGGGGCAGCGCATCTCGTTCGGCGACCAGATCAAGGTCAACGGCAAGCCGGTGCGTGTGCGCATCGTGCCGCCGCCGCCGCGAATCATTGCGTACCACAAGCCGGTGGGTGAGGTCGTGACGATGGACGACCCGGAAAACCGCCCGACGGTGTTCCGCCGCCTGCCGCGCCTGCAGCAAGGCAAGTGGCAGTCGGTGGGTCGACTCGACCTCAACACCGAAGGCCTGCTGCTGTTCACCACCTCGGGTGAGCTGGCCAACCAGTTGATGCACCCGCGCTTCGGCGTCGAGCGCGAGTACGCCGTGCGTGTGCTTGGCAAGCTGAGTGAAGCGGACAAGGCCGAGTTGCTGACCGGCGTGGACGTCGAAGGCCAGAAGGCCAGCTTCAAGTCGATTGAAGACGGTGGCGGCGAAGGTGCCAACCATTGGTACCGCGTGGTGATTACCGAAGGTCGCAACCGCGAAGTGCGCAAGCTTTTCGATGCAGTGAGCCTCACGGTCAGCCGCCTGATCCGTATCCGCTACGGCACCGTGGTGCTGCCGCGTGGGCTCAAGCGCGGCGTGTGGGTCGACCTCGACGACAACGACGTCCGCACCATTCGCCGCTTGGCCAGTGGCGGGGGTGAACCTCGCCCCAACAACGAGCGCGGCAGCAACAACAACGAGCGTCCGGCAAATCGCGGAAACAACCAGCGCAACGAGCGTGGCAACAACAGCAACAACCAGCGCAATGACCGTGGCCCTCGCCAGGGTCCGCGCCCGGCCGGTGGCCCCAACCCGGTGCCGGCCCAGGCACGTGAGCCGTCGCGCGACGACTTCGACCGTGACGACGAAGACCTCGATTTCGACCCGAGCAAGATTCCCAATCCGCTGGAGCAGACCTTCGACAAGCGTTTCGTGCAAGGCAAATCGCGTGGCCCGGTGGGCGGCGCTGGGTTCGGCCGAGGCGGTGGCGGTTTTGGTGCCGGTGGCAGCGCGCCGCCCGGTGGGCGGCGCTGGGTTCGGCCGAGGCGGTGGCGGTTTTGGTGCCGGTG
>JACMKJ010000542.1 GCA_014380155.1 Rhizobacter sp.
CGCCCTGCTGCGCGGCTGCGACAAACCGCCGCTCGAGTGGGCGCGTGTGTGCAGCGATGCCCGCACGTTGCCGCCGGCCTCAGACGCCTCGGCCCGCGCCTGGCTGCGCCAGCGCCTGCAACCGTGGCGGGTCGAGTCGCTTGAAGGTTCGCCCGAGGGGCTGATCACCGGCTACTTCGAGCCGCTGGTCGAAGCGCGGCGGGTGCCCAACGGCGTGTTTCGTTTTGCGCTGTATGGCCCGCCGGCCGACTTGGCCACGCGCAAACCGTACTGGACGCGCCAGCAGATCGACACCCAGCGGCCCGCCCAGGCCTCGCTGAAAGGCCTGGCCTTCGCCTACGTGGCCGACCCGCTGGACGCGCTGATCCTGCAGATCCAGGGCTCGGGCCGCCTCAGCCTCACCGAAGCCAACGGGCAACGCAAACTGGTGCGGGTGGCCTATGCCGGCCACAACGACCTGCCCTACAAATCGGTGGGCAAGTGGCTGATCGAACAAGGCCAGCTGCGCCCGGAGCAGGCCTCGTGGCCCGCCATCAAGACCTGGGCTCGCGCCAACCCACGGCGCGTGAACGAGATGCTGTGGAGCAACCCGCGGTTCGTGTTCTTCCGCGAAGAGCCACTGCCCGACCCGGCATCGGGCCCGCGAGGCGCGCAAAACGTGCCGCTCACACCGGGCCGCTCGATTGCGGTCGACGCGCAAAGCGTGCCCTACGGCACGCCGGTCTGGCTGGACACGACCGAGCCGTTGTCGAACACCCCTTTGCGCCGCCTGGTGATGGCGCAAGACACCGGCAGCGCCATCACCGGCGCCGTGCGGGCCGATTACTTCTGGGGCTGGGGTGAGGTGGCAGAGCAGCAAGCAGGGCGGATGAAGCAGCCTCTGCGCATGTGGGTGCTCTGGCCGCGCTGACTACGCAGGCACGCGGGCAGCCTCTTTCATCGTCCGCGAGATCACCCCATACACCTCGATCCAGGCCTCACGCACGTCGGGCGTGAAGGCCACGCCGGTGCCCTGCTGCAGCGTGGTGAGCAAGGCCGTGCCCACCATGTCGTAGTGTTCGTCGCGCACGCCATAGTCGGCATGCCGGCGCCCCAGCCCTTGCAGCGCGGGGATCAGTACCTGCGGTTTGTCGAGCAGGCTCACCGCCACGCCGATCATCTTCATCAGCTTTTCGCCCTGGGCGACCATGTCGCTCTTGAACAGGCTCTGCAGCGACGGGTCGAGCGCAAACAGATTGGCGTAAAACAGCTCGGCGGCCCGGGGAGCGATCGGTTCGACCAGGTCGAAACTTTCCTTCACCAGCTGTGTGGTGTAGTGATCCATGGCGAATCCTCCGAACGGTGCATGGCGATGCGTGCCGAAGGATGTGATGCAAGCAGCGAGCCGCCCCGGCGCGGTGCGACGGAAGCCAGCGCTCAGACCTCAGGAGGAAGGGTCAGATCAGCGAATGCGCCAGACCGACGATCAGGACCGACGCGGCAGCAAAAACCACCAGCGCCCAGTTCGGCAAATACCCTTGGGGTGCGTGATGGTGGCGATGACGTTGTTTGTCAGTCATGTGAGTTCCAGCAGTAAAACCGACCCGTTTGGACGGGTATTGGCAGCTCCACAGAGGATTGGGGCTGTTGACAGCTGGGTAGCGATCTTCGTGCCAGCTCAGTGACGGTGCCGGCCGGTCGGTCGGCCGAAGAACTCGATGTAGTGCGCCACGGCCTCGCCGTTGCTGCCGACCAGCCGCACGGCGTGGTAAATCTGCAGATCGGGCACATCAAGCAGCCAAGACCAGCGCGCCACCTCCAGCGGGTCGGCGAGGTCGACTTGCGGGTGGCTGGGGCCTTCGAGGGTGGTGCTTTGGTCGGGTTGCATGGCGTCGCAATCGGTGGCGATGAGATGCCAGATTTATCGGCCAAACCCACTGCAGACTTGAGTCTGCGCTCAGGCCACCACGGTGCGGTTGCGCCCGGCCGTCTTGGCGCGGTACATGGCGCGGTCGGCGCGCTCGACGATGGTGTCCATGCGGTCTTCGAGATCGCACACACCGATGCCGGCCGAGAAGGTCACGGCCAACTTGGGCTCGATGTGATCGAAGCTGCGCCCGGCCAGCTGGCCGCGCATGCGCTCCACGCACACCAGCGCGTCGTCGGCCGAGGTATTGGGCAGCATCAGCAAGAACTCTTCGCCGCCCCAGCGAGCCAGCGCGTCGCCGGCCCGCAGGCCGTGGGTGATCACGTCGGCAAAGATCTGCAGCACCTGGTCACCGGCCTGGTGGCCGCAGCCGTCGTTGATGCGCTTGAAGTGGTCGATGTCCATCAGCACCATGCTGATCGGGCTGCGGCTGCGGTGCTGGCGTGCGCGCTCGGCCATCATCAGCGCCGTCATGTGGCGGCGGTTCGACAAGCCGGTGAGCTCGTCTTGTGTGGCCAGCAGGCGGTTTTGTGCGAGCGCACTTTCGAGCTGAGCCTTTTGCAGCCGCAGCTTGTTGCGCATGGCGCTCAGCTTGCCGGCCAACCAGCCGATGGTGGGCAGCACCAGCGCCACCAGCAAGAAAGTCAGCAGCTCCACCTGTGGCGGGAATCGAACCGGGTCGGTGTAGGCGCACCACCCCATGGTGAGACCCACCGCCACCACCGCCACCAAGGACGTGCGGCGTGCCTGCGATGGGCTGAGCGAGAACGCACCGAAAAACTGGCCTGTGAGCAACAGCATCAGTAGCGCGCCACGGATCGGGCCCGCCACCGCATACGCCGCACTGCAGGCCAACACACAGTAAAGGCCTTGCACCTGGGTCAAGGCCGGGTCAGCCGTGAAACGCAGGTTGCGCCCGCTGCGGATGACGGCATAAAACACCACCGAAGCACCGAGCACCGCCGAAGCGAGCACGGCCGCAGGCAACTGCTCGATCACGCCCATCCAAACGCCCAGCCAGACGATGGCGCTCAAGCCGAGGTACAGCGAAGACGCCACGAGCGACTGCGTCACCCGCACACGCTGGTTCCGGTCGGTGCCGAGTACGGCATCAACCCAGGAGGAAACTACGGCTCGATTCATGTCAGCTTCGTTATCGGCAGCGGGCGCAAGAGCTGAACGGTACCCCTTCACCGCCCCGTGCGAAAGCACACACCACACGAAATGCACCCCCTGACCCGGGGCTGCGGGCGTCAACTTTTACCGACTTCCCTCGGGCGCGGCGCGGCCGTGGGCAAAGACCACAACCACAGCGCCACCATCAGGCAGCACACCCCCGGCGCCCAGCGCCACGGCGAGGGGATGACCCACCAGGTGCCCACCGAGCTGATCGTCATCATCACCGTGGCCAGTTGTTTGGCGCGCAAGGGCACAGCGCGACTCTCACGCCAGTCGCGCACCATCGGGCCGAAGCGGGGGTGCGCCAGCATCCAGGCCTCCCAGCGCTTGCTGCCGCGCGAGAAGCAGTAAGCCGCCAGCAGCACCAGTGGCGTGGTGGGCAAGAGCGGCAAGAAGATGCCGATCACGCCGATGAGCAGGCTCAAGCCACCGGCCACGAGCCACAACGGGCGTTGCCATCGTGTATGGAACTTGCTCTGTGCCTCGTGCGTCATGCCCCGATGCTAACGAGGCTTCCCCATGCCCCTCACCACCTCTTTGCTCATCCGCGGTGGCCGGTTGCTCGATGCGGCCACTCGCAGCGCGCCGTTCACCGACCTGCTGCTCACTGACGGCGTCATCACCCAGCGAGGCGAGCCCGGGTTCCCGGCGCCGCCCGAGGTGCCGGTGTTCGAGGCGAGCGGCCTCTTGCTGCACGCCGGCCTCATCAATGGCCATACGCATGGCAGCACCAACCTGGCGAAGGCCACGCACGACCGTTGGTCGCTCGAACTGCTGCTCAATGGGGCGCCGGGTTGGGCCGCCAACCAGACGCTCGCGCACAAGGCACTCAACACCACACTCGGTGCGGTCGAGATGCTGCAAAAGGGCTGTACCAGCTGTTATGACCTGACCTTCGGCTTCCCGCTGGTCACGGTCGACGAGCTCATCGCCATCGGCCAGGCCTATGTGAATGCCGGCATGCGCGCCGTGGTGGCGCCGATGCTGCAAGACATCTCGTTCTACAAAGCGATTCCCGGCTTGTACGACATGCTGCCCGAACAATTGCGTCAACAACTCGACGCCGGCCCGGGCGACACCGGCTTCATCTTGCGGCAGATGGAAGAAGCGCTGCAACGCTGGCCGCACGACAAGTCACAGGTGCAGCTCGGCATCGCGCCGACCATTCCGCTGCACTGCTCCGACGAGCTCACACGCGGCTGCGCGCAGCTCGCCGCCAAGTACAACGCGCCGCTGCAATCGCACGTGGCCGAATCGAAAGTGCAGGCAGTGGCCGCGCTGCAGCGATGGGGCCACTCGCTCACCGCGCACTTCGAGCAGCTCGGCATGCTCGGCCCTACTTTCACCGTCGCACACGGTGTGTGGCTCGACGACGACGACATGCGCCGCCTGGCCGCACACGGCTCGTCGGTGTCGCACAACCCCGGCAGCAACATGCGTCTGGGCGCCGGCATTGCCGACTCGCGCCGCATGCTGGAGCTGGGTGTCAACCTCGCCATCGGCACCGACGGTGCGCTGTGTGCCGACAACCAGAACATGTACGAGGCCATGCGCTACGCCTCGATGGTGTCGAACGTGCGCGGCCCCGACTACACGCGCTGGCTCACTGCACCCGAAGTGTTCGCCGCCGCCACTGCGGGCGGTGCGCGGGCCACCGGCTTTCACCAGGCCGGCCAGCTCGCGGTGGGGCGCGTGGCCGACATCGTCTTCCTCGACCTCAACGCCATCAACTGGATCCCGTTCAACGACCCCGCCAACCAGGTGGTGCTGACCGAAGACGCCACCAGCGTGCGCCACGTGATGGTGGGCGGCCAGTGGGTGGTCGAACACGGCCGGCACGTGCGCAGCGATCTCTCGCAACTGGCGCAGCAGGCGCAGGCCGCCGTGGCCGAGCTGAGCGTGGCCAACGCACAAGGCACCTACTTGGCCGACGCACTGGAGCAGGCCGTTGGCAGCTTCTGCATCGGGCTGTGCCGCAGCCCGTTTCACGTGCACCGTTACGGCGGGCCCTTGGGCCTGTGATGGCGCCCTGACGCCAGCTTGGTGCGCGGCGGTTTGGCACGGTTGATGCGTCGCCACAAGTGCATGCACAAACTGTATGCACATTCGGCTTCGCAGAATCCAACCGCCAGGAGCGCCTCATGACCGACCCCGTTTCCTCATCCCCCAACCGCCGTCAGTTCATCAAGACCGGCGTGGCCCTCGGCGCCAGCGTCGGCGTCGGCTCGGCCCTGTTGCCCAGCGCCGCCGATGCTGCCGACCCGAAGGTGTTGAACTACCTGTCGTGGCCCGGCAATGCCGACCCGTCGATCGTCGGCGAGTTCGAGAAGCTGCACGGCGTGAAGATCCGCATCAAGGAATACGTGGGCGGCGACCAGATGATGGCGGTCGTCAACCAGTCGCCCCCCGGCACCTTCGACGTGGTGCTGGCCGACGCCGAATACATGCACCTCCTGAAGGCCGCCGACTTCATCGAGCCGCTCGACCCGGCCGACTACCCGCTCAAGGATTTGTGGCCCGAGTTCCAGAGGTTCCCGCTGCACTGGATGGACAACAAGCTCTACGGCGTGATGCTCGACTTCGGCTACCTCGGCATCTCGTACAACACCAAGGCCTTCACCGCCAAAGAGGTGTCGTCGTACTCGGTGCTGTGGAGCGAAAAGGCCAAGGGCAAGGTCGGCTTCTTCGACTGGTACCTGCCCTCCATGGGCTGCATGAGCCTGGCCAACGGCAACCGCCCGCCGTATGACCTGGACAAGGCCAAGTTCGAGGCGATGAAGAAGAAGATGTTCTCGTTGAAGTCGCAGGCCTCGGGCTTCTACACCATCGCCGACATCTTCTCGTCGATGACCAACGGCCGCGCGCAGCTCATCCCCGGCATCGGCGAATGGATCACGCTCGGCCTGCGCACCAGCGGCGTGCCGGTCGACACCATCATTCCCGACGAAGGTGGCCTGCAATACACCGAGTCGCTCTCCATCGTCAAAGGCACGAGCAAGAAAGACCTCGCCCGCAAATTCATCCAGTACTCGCTCACGCCGCGCGCCCAGGTGGCCATGGCGACCAAGGTCGACAACCGCAAGAGCATCCCGTCGATGCCGGCGTGGAAGCTGCTCAACGACACCAAGCCGCAAGAAGCCCAGCTGCTGCGCATGACCTTGAAAGGCCCGAACGTGATGGACGAGTACAAGGCCAAGAAAATCCAGCTGCGCCAGCTGCCCAAGCAGCAGTCGATCGAAGACTGGAACGACACCTGGAGCCAGTTCAAGAGCCTCTGAACCGAGGAGCCCGGCAATGGCCATGGCCGAGCCCGCTGCCTACAGCCCCGAGGTGAG
>JACMKJ010000543.1 GCA_014380155.1 Rhizobacter sp.
CCGCGGTGCTGGTCGTGGCCTTCGAGATAAAGGTCTGCCTCGGGCCCGGTCTCGCTGGTGGCGCCGGGGTGGCTGCCGCGCAGGACGTGCGAGAAGGTCGAGCCCGAGTCGAACCAGACGTCGAGGATGTCGTTGCTCTTGGTGTACTGCGCCGCCTCGGCGCCCAGCACCTCTTCGACCGTCAGGCGCGACCACGCTTCGACACCGCCCTGCTCCACCACCGCTGCGGCGCGGTCGATCAGCGCCATGGTGTCGGGGTGCAGTTCGCCCGTGTCCTTGTGCAGGAAGAACGGCAGCGGCACGCCCCAGTTGCGCTGACGGCTGATGCACCAGTCGGGCCGGTTGGCGATCATGTCGTGCAGGCGAGCGCGCCCGTTCTCGGGGAAGAAGCTGGTCTCTTCGATCGCGGCCAGCGCGATCTGGCGCAGCGTCTTCGGGGCCTTGTCCTTCGTGAACACACCCTCGCCGTCGTCCATGCGCACGAACCATTGCGCCGCCGCGCGGTAGATGACCGGCGTCTTGTGGCGCCAGCAATGCGGGTAGCTGTGCACCAGGCTGCCGGTGGCCATCAGCCGCCCCGCATCCCGCAGCGCCTCGGCGATCACCGGGCCGGCCTTCCAGATGTTCTGGCCGCCGAACAAGGGCAACGCAGGGTCATAGGAGCCGTTGCCCTGCACCGGGTTCAGGATGTCGTCGACGGCCAGGCCGTGCGCGCGGCAGGAGTTGAAGTCCTCCAGGCCATAGGCGGGCGCGGAGTGCACGATGCCGGTGCCGTCTTCGGCGGTGGCGTAGTCAGCCAGGTAGACCGGCGAGAGACGGTCGTAGCCAGGGTCAACGTGCGCCAGGGGGTGGCGGAAGTTCAGGCCGCCGAGTTTCTGGCCCAGCGTGGTGGCGATGACCGTGCCCTGCAGCTCATAGCGGGCAAGGCACTTCTCGACCAGCGCCACGGCCAGCAGCAGCAGGCCGCGCTCGGTGTCAACCAGCGCGTACTCGAGCGCGGGGTTCAGGTTGAGCGCCTGGTTGGCCGGGATGGTCCAGGCGGTGGTGGTCCAGATGACGGCATAGGCGTCTTTGCTCAGCGAGGGCAGGCCGAAGGCCGCGGCCAACTTGTCGGGCTCGGCCGCCAGAAACGCCACGTCAACGGCCTGCGACTTCTTGTCGGCGTACTCGATCTCGAACTCGGCCAGGGACGAGCCGCAATCGAAACACCAGTAGACCGGCTTCAGCCCGCGGTAGACGAAGCCGCGCTCGATCACGCGCTTGAGCACGCGGATCTCGCCGGCTTCGTTGCCGAAATCCATGGTGCGGTACGGGTGCTCCCAGTCGCCGAGCACGCCCACACGCTTGAAGTCGGCCATCTGCTGCGCGATCTGCTCGGTGGCATAGGCGCGGCTCTTGGCCTGCACGTCGGCGCGGCTCAGGTTGCGGCCGAAGGTCTTCTCGATCTGGTTCTCGATCGGCAGGCCGTGACAGTCCCAGCCCGGCGTGTAGCGCGCGTCCATGCCCTTGAGCTGGCGCGCCTTGACGATCATGTCCTTCAGGATCTTGTTGGCCGCGTGGCCCACGTGCAGCTGGCCGTTGGCATAGGGCGGGCCGTCGTGCAACACGAAACGCCGCGCGCCGTGGCGGGCTTCGCGCAGGCGCTTGTAGATGCCGTTGTCGGCCCATTCCTTCACCCAACCGGGCTCGCGCTTGGGCAGGTCGCCGCGCATCGGGAACGGGGTGTCGGGCAGGTTGAGGGTAGCCCGGTAGTCGGTGGTGGAAGCGGTGGTTTTGTCGGTCATGGCGCTTGCACGCCGCGAGGGCGCGCCTGAAAAAGTGGGGGCCGGCAGCACACAGCCGGGCTCGCGGGAAGGGGCAGGCGAGCTTTAAATTCGGTCGCGTGTGGTCTGGCGGCCTTGAGCGGCATGCGCGGCCAGAAACTCCTGCGCATCGACAACGTCTTGACGGATGGCGGCCATCAAGGCATCGAGCCCGTCGTAGCGGGCTTCATCTCGCAGTTTGTGCAGCAGTTCCACGCGCACGATTTTACCGTAGCCCCCCTCGGCGCCCAGGTGGGCAGGCCAGTCGAGGCAATAGGTCTCAAGCAGCACGCGGCCACTGTCGTCCACGGTGGGCCGCACGCCCAGGCTGGCGACCCCGCCGATCGGTTCGTCGACCAGGCCGTGCACACGCACGACAAAGATGCCCATTGCAGCGGAGCGGGCGTGGGCAAAGCGCAGGTTCAGCGTGCGAAACCCGAGGTCGCGCCCGAGCTTCTTGCCGTGCACCACGTGGCCGCTGATGCTGTAGGGCCGGCCGAGCAGCGACGACACCCGGGCCATGTCTCCAGCGTCCAGCGCCTCGCGCACGGCCGAGCTCGACACGCGCATGCCGTGCACCTCATAGCTGTTCATGCGCGCCACGTCAAAGCCATGCACCGCGCCGGCTGCGTCGAGCATGGCGTAGTCGCCGGCGCGCTTGGCACCAAAGCGGAAGTCGTCGCCCACCAGCACGTAACGCGTGCCCAGGCCCTTCACCAGCACGTCCTGGATGAAGGACTCGGGCGACTGGGTGGCCAGGGGTTTGTCGAAACGCAGCACCACCACCTGGTCAATGCCGCAGCGCTCCAGTTCGCTGAGCTTGTCGCGCAGGGTCGCGATGCGCGCGGGCGCCAGCTCGGGCTTGCCGGCCAGGCGCGAGAAGTAGTCGCGCGGGTGCGGCTCGAAGGTCATCACGCACGAAGGCAAGCCGCGGTGCTGGGCCTCGGAGCGCAGCAGCGCGAGCATGGCCTGGTGGCCGCGGTGCACGCCATCGAAGTTGCCGATGGTGAGCGCGCAGGCCTTGGCGATGTCTGGGTGATGAATGCCGCGGAAAACTTGCATGAGCGCCGATTATCGGGGGCTGACGGCTTCAGGCCCGCTGAGCCAACGCCACTGCCCTGGGGTCAGGTCCGCCGGCAGCGTGAGCTCTCCAAACGCGCTGCGGTGCAAACCCTCCACCCGGTTGCCCACCGCCGCCAGCATGCGCTTGACCTGGTGGTACTTGCCTTCGGTCAGCGTGAGCTTGAGCGTGAGCTCGCCCGTCACCTCGCAGGCCGCCGCCTGCACGGTGGCCGGGTCGTCGATCAGCTTCACTCCAGCCAGCAGGCGCTCGACCTGGTCGGGGGTGACCGGGTGCTTGCAGGTCACGTCGTAGACCTTGTCGACATGCTTCTTAGGGTGGGTGAAGCGGTGGATCAGCGCGCCGTCGTCAGTGAACAGCAGCAAACCCGTCGTGTCTTCATCGAGCCGGCCGATGCTTTGCAGGTCGCGCCGGCGCAGCGGCACCGGCAGCAGGCTGTAGACGCTCATGTGGTGCTTGGGCTTTTGCGAGCACTCCACACCTTGGGGCTTGTTCATCACGATCAAGGCCTTGGCGTGGTACGGCCAGGTTTCACCGCGCACGCTGACCACCAAGCCCTCAGGCACCAGCTCTTCGAACGGGTCGTCGTGCACCTGGCCGCCGATCTTGACGTGGCCCGAAACGATCAGGCCTTCACATTCACGGCGTGCGCCAAAGCCTTGGGAGAAGAGGATTTGCGAAAGTTTCATCAGCGGCGGGATTATCCCCGCCTACTGGTGCAGCTCCAGCAGCACCACATGGTTCTCGGCCGCAGGCCAGGCGATGCCGGCAATGCGCTCGCCATTGAACTCACCCACCACCGAGCGGCCGGCGGCGTCGGCCACCTTGAGCTTGGCCGAGGCCACACCGGCCACCCCCGGGTTGATGCCGGCCGGCGGGCTCTTGCCATCGAGGCTGATCTGATCGCGCGTCAGCCCGTAGTAGCCGCGCGGGCGTGTCATCGTGACCACGGCCTTGGCGTCCTTGTCGGCATCGGCCAGGCGTGCGGCGCGCATGTTGATGAGGTTGGACGAGCGCAAGAAGGGCGAGCGGTAGATGTGCGTGACGGCATAACCCGGTGCACCGATCACGAACTCGTAGCGCGCCTGCGCATCGGCGTTGAATGGCCCCCACATGCCATCGGCGCCCACTGTCTTGCGGTGCAAGGCTGCGCCCAGGCGCTCGCCGGTGGCCGCATTCGTGGCGTAGATCTCGACCGTGGCGCCCGCCAGTGGCAGGTTGGTGGCAAAACTGCCCTGCACGTTGTTCAGGCCCAGGCCCGAGACCTTGCCGTTGAGAACGACCTTGGCTTCAGGTGCGACACCCAAGGTGGTCGGCGCCCGACCGGTGATGAAGCGGTAGGCCTGCTCGAAAGCCTTGGGGCTGAATGAAGTTTCGCGGTGGTCGATGCCCGCGATCACCACGTTCTGCGCGCCCTTGAGCGCCGGTCCGTCGAAGGTGACGTTGGTCGGCTTCCCCTTCGCCCCGAGAAAGGCGCCATCGGGTTGGGCGTACAGGTCGTTGTTGTCGGAGCGGATCGTCATCCACTTCACGCCGGGCGTCACCTCGTCGCCGTTCGGCCCCTTGGGCGCGTTCAGGCCCATCAAGAAAGGCCCGGCGCCGTTGAACTCGTTGCCGGGGTTGTTCTCGGGGTCGGCACGCACGCCGTGGTTGGGCGTGCCGCCGAGGATGGCATGCGACACCTTGGCCGCACCGCCTCCGTTGGCGATGTAGTTGCGGATGGCATTGCCGCCACGCGAGTTGCCGTACAGCACCACCTGGCTCGCACCCGTGGCCTTGAGCACCTTGTCGACCTCGGCCGCCAGGTACTGCATGTGCTCGGTGGTCGAGGTGCGGCCGTCTTGCGGTTTGGTGTCGGTGTCGCGCGCCAATGGGTAGGGCACGTCGATCGCGTGCAGCCGTTCGCGCGGCCAGCCGTTGGACTCGAAGCGCCACACGGTGGTGTGCCACAGGGCTGCGGTGTCGCCATTGCCATGCACGAA
Source organism: Rhizobacter sp. (assembly GCA_014380155.1). Classification (GTDB taxonomy): domain Bacteria; phylum Pseudomonadota; class Gammaproteobacteria; order Burkholderiales; family Burkholderiaceae_C; genus Rhizobacter. The sequence continues at coordinate 4,866 of JACMKJ010000543.1, forward strand.
CACGATCGGTGGCGTGGCGGGCGCCACGGGTGCGTTGGCGCACGAGACCAGCAAGGCGGTGCTGGCCAAGACGGCCAGCATGAGAGATCGGCGAATGTTGTTCATGGGTGTGTCTCCTGGGTGCCTGGTTCTAGCATGCGGGCTCTCGATAATGCCGCTGGTGATTCCCCCCTCTTACCGAGCCACCATTGCTGCGCTAGCCACAGGCCAACTCATCGCCTGGGCCGCCTTGTTCTACGCGTTCTCGTCGTTCGTGCTGCCGATGCAGCGCGAGTTCGGCTGGAGCAAGCCGGCGGTGATGGGTGCGTTCACCCTGGGCATGACGATGTGGGGGCTCGTCAGCTACGCCGCAGGCGCCGCCATCGACCGAGGACACGGCCGCTCGGTGATGACGCTTGGCGCTGCACTTGCGGGCGTGGGCTTTCTGCTGTGGTCGCAGGTCGACTCGCTGTGGCTGCTCTACCCGGCCTGGGCGCTGATGGGCGCGGCCATGGCGATGACGCTGTACGAGCCCGCGTTTTCGGTGCTGACCAAACGCTACCCCGACCACTACCGCCAGGGCATCACCTCGCTCACGCTGGTGGGCGGCTTCGCCAGCACGCTGTCTTTTCCGGCGGTGGCCTGGTTGATCGCCACCTGGGGCTGGCGCGTGGCGCTGGTCGTGATCGGCGTCACGCTGCTGTGCGGCGTCGCACCCTTGCATGCCTGGGCCTTGCGCGGGCCCAATACACCCTCGCGTGCCCCCGCCCCCGACGCGGCCGACGACGCCACGCTGCACGAGGCCTTGCGCCACCGGTCGTTCTGGCTGCTCACCACCACCTTCACGCTCTACGCCTTTGTTTCGGCCGCGCTGTGGGCGCACATCATGCCGGCCTTCGTGGCCAAGGGCACCAGCGAGGCACAGGCCCTGATGGTGGTGATGTGGGTGGGCCCGGCGCAGGTGGCGGGGCGGGTCGTTTACTTGTGGCTGGGCCGCTACGTCACCCCGCGTGCACTGGGGCTGTGGGTGTTGGCCGGCACACCGGTGTCGCTGGCCGTGTTTGCGCTGACCGACCACCTGGCCGGGCTGCTGGTTTTCGCGATGTTGTTCGGTGTGGCCAATGGTCTCAGCACCATCGTGCGGGGCAACGTGGTGCCCGAATACTTCGGCCGCGAGCATGTGGGGCGCATCAGCGGCGCGATGTCGGGCATCGCCTTGATGTCACGCGCCGCCGCGCCCCTGCTGGCGGCCTGGCTGCTGGTGGCCGTGCCGGGCTACCGCGAGGTGATGATGGTGCTGGCGGTGCTCGGCCTGGGCTCGTGGGTGGCGTTCGCATTGGCGAAGCCACCACGGGTCTGATCGGCGCTGCCTCTCAGCGCAGCAAGCGCTGGATCAAACTCCGGGCGCGCAGCTCGGCGTCAAGCGACGCATCGAGCGGCGAACGGCACAGGCCCGCATGGGCGTAGTGCAGGTTTTCATACAACTCGGCCGTGGCCGGGAAGCTGTCGAGCAAGACGTGCAGGTCTTCACCCGGCTCCACCTGGGCCAACTCCTTGGTCAAGTGCTCCACCACCGAGCGGTATTGCTCCGCTGCGGTAGGCACCAGATTGCGCTCAAGGCGCTCTAGCAACTGCGCGAGGGTCAGCAAGACGCGAAAGTGCTCTGGAAGGGTTCGGGTAAGGCTGCTCATGCTGCAGACGTGGAGGCAGCAATGCAGTCTTCAAGACCGTCACCAGCAACTACCTGAAGGAACTGGGTTTGTCCATGGCGAGCGCCGATTGGCGAACTCGCGAGCCGCTGCCACAAGCACGGTACGGGCCAGAAACACGAGGGGGATGACGACCCTGGCCATGCGCGTGACCTTGTGCGCACTTGTGTCGTCGACTTCGCTGCAGGCACTCAAGTCACAGGGTTTGAAACCGAAAGTAACAACACCTTGCCACTACTTCCAACGAGCGTGCGCAAGGTTTGTGTTGCCTGTGCCCCATGACAAACCCGAGAAGACCATGATTTCCCTGTATGCGATTGCCCTCGTGGGCGTAAGTGCGATTCTGCTCGGTGTGTTGCTCGAGGCCGTGGTGAGCGTGTCGCGCAAACCGTCTTGGGGACATCGCCGCCAGATGCTGTCCGTGGTGCCGGTGGTCGAGCAGCGTGTGCAACAACTGCCGTTCGTCGGCGCAGACCGTCGCGTCAGAGCGCAAGAGGAGCTGCAGCACAGCGAAGAAGTGCGCAAATGCGCTTGAGCCTCGGGCGGCGTTAGCACCCGCCTGTGTGACGGAAAGCGCCCTCAGGGGCGCTTTTCCAGCGTCATCACGTCGTTTTCACGTTTCATCTGAAAGCGCGTGAGGAAGCTGTTGCCCAGCAAGACGTAGGGCATCTGCGCCGGGATCACCATGGCTTCGACGTTGTAGACCTGCACATCGCCAATGCGCACCGAATTGAGCATCACCCGGTGAACGGGCACCGTGCCGTTGGCGGTGCTGGCCATGCCGCGCTGGCCATCGCGGTACTTGATGCCCATGCGTTCAGCATCGGCCTGGCTCATGGACACATAGGTGGCCCCGGTGTCGACCACGAACTCGGCCGCCCGACCGTTGATCGAGCCGCCTGAGGAAAAATGCCCACCCGGCCCGGCCGGCAGCACGATGCGCGAGCCCCCGCCTTCGCTGGGAACGCCACCCAGGTTGACCTGCGCACCGCCCATCGGCACCGTGACGCGCTTGCCGCCCAGCTCCACCACGGCGGCATCGCCCGTCACACTGACGAGCTTGACGCCTTGCACGGTGCTGCCCACCGCCACCGTGCGCGGGCTGCCGTCGATCATCAGCAAGGCCTTGTCACCCAGGCGCCCGCTCATCGAGACGGTCTGTGCACCCACCGCGCCCGCCAACAGCGCCAACAAGGTGGCGACAGGCAGCTTCACGGTCAATCCCGGAAGTTGTCGAATGACAGGGGCGCGTCGGGCACTTCCTTGCGGATGAGGGCCATGGCGGCTTGCAGGTCGTCTCGCTTCGCGCCGGTTACGCGCACGGAGTCGCCCTGGATGGCGGCCTGCACCTTCATCTTGCTTTGCTTGATGAGGGTCTGGATCTTCTTGGCGGTGTCGGTGTCGATGCCGCTCTTGACGGTGATCAGCTGCTTGACCTTGTCGCCACCGATCTTCTCGATCTTGGCCGTGCGGTCGAGAAAGCGCACGTCGACGTTGCGCTTGGTCATCTTGGCCAGCAGGATGTCGAGCACCTGGCCGATCTGGAAGTCGCTGTCAGCGTAGATCGTGAGCTCCTTTTCCTTCAGATCAACGCGTGAAGATGAGCCCTTGAAGTCGAACCGGGTGCCGATTTCCTTGGCGGTTTGATCCACCGCATTGCGAACCTCGACAAGGTTCGGGTCTAACACGGCGTCGAAGCTGGGCATAGGTCAAATCTCTGTCGGCTGGATGGAGGAAAATTCTGCCATGCAAATCGAATCGGCCGTCAGCTTGAAACCCTATAACAGCTTCGGCTTGCCGGCGGTGGCGCACACCTTGGTGCGCATCACCGGTGACGCCGATGTGCGCCGCGTGGTCGACCACCCCCAGCTCGGCCGCTCGCCCAAGTTCATCCTGGGTGGTGGCAGCAACATCATCCTCACGCGCGACATGCCGCAAGTCGTGCTCAAGGTCGAGGTGATGGGCAAACGCCTGCTCGAAGAACGCGCCGACGCCTGGGTCGTCGAAGCCGGCGCCGGCGAGAACTGGCACGACTTCGTGGCCTGGACGTTGGCCCAGGACCACCCGGGCCTCGAAAACCTGGCGCTGATCCCCGGCACGGTGGGTGCGTCACCGGTGCAAAACATCGGCGCCTATGGCATCGAGATGAAAGACCGCTTCGAGTCGCTCGACTGCGTGGACCTACTCACCGGCCGCACTCTCACGCTGAACGCCGAAACCTGCGCCTTCGGCTACCGCGACAGCGAGTTCAAACGCTCGCTTGCCGGGCGCGTGCTGATCACCCGGGTTCGCTTCCGTCTGCCCAAACCCTGGCAACCGGTGCTCGGCTACCTGGAGCTGGAGCGCAAGATGACCGAGACCGGCACCTTCACGCCCACACCGCAACAGGTGGCCGACTGGATCTGCGCCATTCGTCGCGCCAAGCTGCCCGACCCGGCGGTGGTGGGCAACGCCGGCAGCTTCTTCAAGAACCCGGTGGTCACGCCCGAACAATGCCGCGACATCATCGGCCGCGACCCGGAGATCGTTCACTACCCCATGCCCGACGGCAGCATGAAGCTGGCGGCGGGCTGGATGATCGATGCCTGCGGGTGGAAGGGCAAGACCGTAGGCCGCGCGGGGGTCTATGAGAAACAGGCGCTGGTGCTGGTGAACCGGGGCGGCGCCATCGGCTCCGAGGTGATGACGCTGGCGCTGGCGATTCAGGAAAGCGTCTACGGGCGTTTCGGCATCAGGCTGGAGACGGAGCCGGTGGTGGTCTAAGGTTTCGCCCCCGCCTCGAACCAGCGCTTCACCAGATCACGCTCCTCGGCGGTCATCTGCGTTGCGTTGTTCATCGGCATCAGCTTGAGCACCACCGCCTGCTGATACACCGATTGAGCGTTGCGCGCCAGCAGCTCGGGTGTGTGCAGCTGGATCGCCTTGCTGGCGAGCTGCTCGTTGTGGCACATCGTGCATCGTTGCGCCATCACCTGCTGCACCTGGGCGAAGGCAGGCGGCGCGCTGACGGCCGCAAAAGCCGGTGATGCTGCCGGCATCGACGCGGTGACCACGCCCGCCAGCAGCACCACGCCCACGATCGCATAGGCCCAGGGCACCGGTTGCCCTGTCGCCAGCGCCTTGTGCCGCAACACGAACGACTGCCGGATCAAGGCACCCGACAGCATCATCACCACCAGCACCACCCAGTTGTAGGCCCCGCCGTAGAGAAACCCGTAATGGTTGCTGAGCATGGTGAGGATCACCGGCAGCGTGAAGTAGGTGTTGTGCACGCTGCGCTGCTTGCCCCGCTTGCCGTGTATCGGGTCCACCGGCAGGCCGGCCCGCAAGGCTGCCACCACCTTGCGCTGGCCAGGGATGATCACCATCAGCACATTGCCGCTCATGGTGGTGGCGATCATCGCGCCCACCAGCAAGAACGCCGCACGCCCGGCGAACAGGTGGCACGACAGCCACGACGCAAACACGATGAAGCCGAACACCAGCACACCGACGATCACATCACCGTTCTTGCGCTGGCCGAACACGCGGCAGATGCCGTCGTAGATCGCCCAGAAGGCCACGAAGAAGCCGAGCGAGGTGGCGATCGCCGCCGCCGGCGACCAGTCGAACACGTTCTTGTCGATCAGGAAGGTGTTGGCGTTGGCCAGGTAGAGCACCGTGAACAAGGCAAAGCCGGTGAGCCAGGTGGAATAACTCTCCCACATCGACCAGTGCAGCTTGTCGGGCAGCTGGGCCGGCGACACCGGGTACTTCTGCTGGTGGTAGAACCCGCCGCCGTGCACGGCCCACATCTCGCCGCCGATGCCCTTGTCGCGCTCCTTGGCGTCTTGCGGTGGCGTGAGGCCGTTGTCGAGCGCCACGAAATAGAAAGAAGCGCCGATCCAGGCAATGCCGGTGATCACGTGGGCCCAGCGCAGCAGCAGGTTGAGCCAGTCGAGCAGGTAGGCGTCCATCGGGATCCCGGTGTATACAGTTCAGCTGCCGCGGTAGGTGGAGTAGGCCCAGGGGCTGGCAAGCAAGGGCACGTGGTAATGCGCGAGCGGGTTCGCCAGGCCGAAGTCGATCGGCACCGCGTCGACAAACGGCGGCTGGGGCAAGACCACGCCACGGCCACGAAAGTAGTCCGCCACCTCGAACAACAGGCGGTAGGTGCCCGTCATGAAGCTGCTGTCGTCGAGCAAGGGGGCGCCGGCGCGGCCATCGTGGTTGAGGGCCAGCTGCTTGAGCAGCGTGGGTTGCCCCCCGTCCATGCGGTACAGCGCGACCAGCATGCCGGCAGCGGGGCAACCGTTCATGGTGTCGAGCACATGCGTCGTGAGTTGGCCCATGGTGACCCTGCTTTCAAGAATTGGGTTTCAAAATGAGTTGCAAAATCAGTTGCAAGAGAGGCAAAAGTGTATACAGTTTGCCGAACATCGAGAAGCCGATTTCGACATGCCCCGCGCCACTCCCCTGCACGCCATTCGACCCGTGGGTCGCGTCCCGCGCGCCAGCGCCAAAGCGGGCAGGAAGCAAGTTCCGCGCGCAGCGGCCTCGCTGGCAGACGACGCCAGCCTGCAAACCACCACCCGGCGCATAGCCGAGTCGATCACCGCGGCCATCGTCGAGCGCCGGCTGATGCCCGGCACCAAGCTGGCCGAGCAGAAGATCGCTGACATCTTCAAGGTGTCGCGCACCATCGTGCGGCAGGCGTTGCACCAGTTGAGCCGCGACAAACTGGTCACGCTGGAGCAGGCGCGCGGCGCGCGGGTCGCCCAGCCGAGCGTCGAAGAGGCGCGCCAGGTGTTCGAGGTGCGCCACATGCTCGAGTCGGCCATGATCAAGCGCGCGGCGAGCCAGCTCACGCCCGCTCACATTGCCGACCTGCGTGCCCATTTGCGCGACGAGCAGGCCGCCGTGCAGCGCACCGACGTGTCGGGCCGCACCCAGCTGCTGGCCGACTTCCACGTGGTGCTGGCCCGCATGCTCGACAACGACGCCCTGGCCGGCATCTTGCGAGAGCTGGTGTCACGCAGCTCGCTCATTTCACTGATGTACCAATCTGCCCATTCGGCCGAACACTCCTTCGCCGAACACGTGGCCATCGTCGACGCGCTTGAAAAGCGCGACGCGCGGGCCGCCGTCAAGCTGATGCAAAACCATTTGCACAACGTCGAGCGCAACCTGCGGCTCAACCCGCGCGTGCCCGATCTCGAATCCGTCCTGCGTCCGGAGGACTGACACACCATGAGTCAAGAACCCTATCCACGCGACCTCGTCGGCTACGGCCGCAACCCGCCGCATGCGCAGTGGCCGGGCGGCGCCAAGATTGCCGTGCAGTTCGTCTTGAACTACGAAGAAGGTGGCGAGAACAACCCGCTGCATGGCGACCCCACCTCCGAAACCTTTCTCTCCGAGCTGATCACCGCCCAGGCCTACGAGAGCCGGCACATGACCATGGAGTCGATGTACGAATACGGCTCGCGCGTGGGCGTGTGGCGCATCCTGCGCGAGTTCGAGAAGCGCCAACTCCCGCTCACCGTCTTCGGCGTGGGCATGGCCTTGCAGCGTTACCCCGAGCTGCTGGCCTGCTTCATGGAAAACGACTACGAGATCGCCAACCACGGCCTGCGCTGGATCCATTACCAAAACCTGCCCGAGGCCACCGAGCGCCGCCACCTCGACCTTGCCACCCATGTGCTGAAAGACATGACCGGCGGCACCTGGCCGCTCGGCTGGTACACCGGCCGAGACAGCCCCAACACACGCCGCCTGGTGGTCGACCACGGCGGCTACGAGTACGACAGCGACTACTACGGCGACGACCTGCCCTTCTGGACGCCCGTCATCAAGAGCGACGGCAGCACGGTGCAACACCTGGTGGTGCCCTACTCACTCGACACCAACGACATGCGCTTCGTGCAGACCCAGGGCTTCAACACCGGCGAGCACTTCTTCACCTACCTGCGCGACAGTTTCGATGCGCTCTATGCCGAAGGCGACACTGCACCGAAGATGATGAGCATCGGCATGCACTGCCGACTGCTGGGCAAGCCGGGGCGCATTGCGTCGCTGCAGCGCTTTCTCGACCACGTGCTCGCCCACAACAAGGTGTGGGTGTGCCGGCGCATCGACATCGCGCGGCATTGGAAGCAGCACTTTCCGGCGCCCACATGATCACGCTCGATCAGCTCAATGCAGCGACGCTGACCGAAGCGTCGCAGATGCTCGATGGCGTCTACGAACACTCGCCGTGGATCGCTGAGGCCGCGCTGGCACAGCGCCCGTTCAAGAGCCTGGCCCACCTGAAGCACACGATGGCCGACACCGTGCGACAGGCCGACCGTGCTGCGCAACTCGCATTGATCCGCGCCCACCCCCAGCTCGCCGGCAAGCTCGCCGAACAAGGCCAGCTCACCGCCGAATCAACGCACGAGCAGGCCACCGCCGGCCTCAAGGCCTGCTCGCCCGAAGAGCTGGCCGCACTGCGACGGCTCAACGCCGAGTACCTCGCCAAATTCGGCTGGCCCTTCATCGTCGCCGTGCGCGGGCCGCGCGGCACGGGGCTCACGCGGCCAGAGATCATCAGCACCTTCGCCCGCCGGCTCGAGAACCACGCCGACTTCGAGCTCGCCGAGTGCCTGCGCAACATCCACCGCATTGCCGAGATCCGGCTCAACGACAAGTTCGGCGTGGAGCCGGTGTGGGGCAACCAGGTGTGGGACTGTGCCGAGCTGCTGGCGCGGCACAGTGACGTCGAAGGCGCGCTCACCGTCACCTACCTCACCCCGGCTCACCAGGCTTGCCAGGTGCAGCTCGTGCGCTGGATGCACGACTGCGGCTTCGACGAGGTGGAGGTCGACGCCGTCGGCAACGTGGTTGGCATCTACAACGGCAGCGACCTTCAGGCCCCACGCCTGCTCACCGGCAGCCACTTCGACACCGTGCGCAACGGCGGCAAATACGACGGACGGCTCGGCATCTTCGTGCCGATGGTGTGCGTGCGCGAGCTGCACCGCGCAGGCAAGCGCCTGCCCTTCGGCCTGGAGGTGATCGGCTTCGCCGAAGAAGAAGGCCAGCGCTACAAGGCCACCTTCCTTGGCTCGGGCGCGGTGATCGGCCGCTTCGATTTCAGCTGGCTGAACCAGAAAGACGCCGACGGCATCACGATGCGCGAAGCCATGTTCGCAGCCGGCCGCGACCCCGGGCAGATCGACCCGCTGAAGCGAGACCCGACGCAGTACATGGGCTTCGTCGAGGTGCACATCGAACAAGGCCCGGTGTTGAACGAGATCGACATGCCGCTGGGTGTCGTCACCTCCATCAACGGCAGCGTGCGCTACCTGGGCGAGATGGTGGGTGTGTCTTGCCACGCCGGCACCACGCCGATGGACCGGCGGCGCGACGCCGCAGCCGGTGTGGCCGAGCTGCTGCTCTATGTGGAAAAGCGCGCCGCGCAGGTGCCCCACCTGGTGGGCACGGTGGGCATGCTGAACGTGCCCGGCGGCTCGATCAACGTGGTGCCGGGGCGCTGTCAGTTCAGCCTCGACATCCGCGCCACCACCAACGAGGTGCGTGATGCGATGGCGCACGACGTTCTCTCCGAACTGAAGCGCATCACCGATCGGCGTGGTCTCCATTGCACGCTAGAAGAAACCTTGCGCGCCAGCGCCGCGCCAAGCGCGCCCGAGTGGCAGGCCCGCTGGGAACGCGCGGTGGAGTCGGTCGGCCTGCCGGTCTACCGCATGCCCAGCGGCGCCGGGCACGATGCGATGAAGCTCGACGAAGTGATGCCGCAAGCCATGCTCTTTGTGCGCGGCGGCAACTCGGGCATCAGCCACAACCCGCTCGAGACCACGACCAACGACGACGCGCAGTTGTGTGTGGAGGCTTTCATGTCTGTGCTTGAGCAGTTGGCGGAGAGTCCATGACTCGATACGCCGAACTAGACACATGGATCGACGCCCACTTCAACGAAGAAGTGGCCTTCCTGCAAGCCCTGGTGCAGGTGCCCACCGACACGCCGCCCGGCAACAACGCGTTGCATGCCGAGCGCACGGCCGAGTTGCTTGCAGCTTTCGACATGCAGGCCGAGAAGCACGAAGTTCCTGAAGTCGAAGTGCGCGCATATGGCCTGCAATCGCTCACCAACCTGATCGTTCGCCGCCGGTACGGCGAGGGCAAGACGATTGCACTCAACGCGCACGGCGACGTGGTGCCCCCCGGCGAAGGCTGGGTGCATGGGCCCTACAGCGGCGAGGTGGAAGACGGCAAGCTCTATGGCCGCGCCTCGGCGGTGAGCAAGAGTGATTTCGCGACCTACACCTTCGCGGTGCGTGCGCTCGAATCGCTGGGTGCGCCGCTCAAGGGCGGTGTGGAATTGCACTTCACCTACGACGAAGAATTTGGCGGCGAGCTCGGCCCCGGCTGGTTGCTCAAGAAGGGTCTGACGAAACCCGACTACCTGATCGCCGCCGGCTTCAGCTACCAAGTGATCACGGCCCACAACGGCTGCCTGCAGATGGAGGTGACGGTACACGGCAAGATGGCCCACGCCGCCATACCCACCACCGGCGTCGATGCGCTGCAAGGCGCGGTGCACATCCTCAACGCGCTGTACCACCAGAACACGCTGTACCAGCAGGTCACGTCCCAGGTTGAAGGCATCACCCATCCCTACCTCAACGTCGGCCGCATCGAAGGTGGCACTAACACCAACGTGGTGCCGGGCAAGGTGGTGCTGCGGCTCGATCGCCGCATGATCCCCGAAGAAGACCCGGTGGCGGTGGAGGCGAACATTCGCCAGGTGATTGCCGAAGCGGCTGCAAAGCAAGCAGGCATCACGGTCGACATCAAACGCCTGCTCTTGGCCCGCTCGTTGCAGCCGCTGCCCGGCAACAAGCCCTTGGTCGATGCCTTGCAAAGGCATGGCCAGACTGTGTTCGGTGAGCCCATCCCGACCTCGGGCACGCCGCTGTACACCGACGTGCGGCTCTACTGCGAACAAGGCATCCCGGCGGTGATCTACGGCGCCGGCCCACGCACGGTGCTCGAATCGAATGCCAAGCGGGCGGATGAGCATGTCGTGCTAAACGATCTGAAGCGCGCCACCAAGGTCGTCGCACGTTCGCTGTACGACCTGCTGAGCTGAGAAAAGCACATGCTCCGCCTCGAACTCATCCACCTCAGCAAGACCTACCCGGCCGTGAAGGCCAACGACCGGGTGAGTCTGCGCGTGAAGCCGGGCGAGATCCACGCCGTGCTCGGCGAAAACGGCGCGGGCAAATCCACGCTGATGAAGATGATCTACGGCGCGGTGCGGCCCGACGAAGGCGAGATCCGCTGGAACGGTGAGCCGGTGCAGGTGCGCAACCCGGCGGAGGCACGCGCGCTGGGCATCAGCATGGTGTTCCAGCACTTCAGCCTGTTCGACACCCTCACCGCGGCCGAGAACGTGTGGCTGGGCTTAGGCAAGAACATCACGCTCGCGGAGGTGACGGCGCGCATCACCGAGGTGTCGAAGGTCTACGGGCTCGACGTCGAGCCGCTGCGGCCGGTGCACACGCTTTCGGTCGGCGAGCGTCAGCGGGTGGAGATCGTGCGTGCGTTGATGACATCGCCCAAGCTCCTGATCCTCGACGAGCCGACCTCGGTGCTCACACCGCAAGCCGTCGAGACGCTCTTCGTCACGCTGCGAAAGTTGGCGAGCGAAGGCTGCAGCATCCTCTACATCAGCCACAAGCTCGACGAGATCCGTGCGCTGTGCCACCACTGCACGGTGTTGCGCGGTGGCAAGGTCACCGGCGAGGTCGATCCCACGCAGGAGACCAACGCCAGCCTGTCGAAACTGATGATCGGCGCCGAGCCGCCCGAGCTGAAACACGAGCCGCGCGCGCCCGGCGACGTGGTGCTCGCCGTGCGTGACCTGAGCCTGCCCAAACTCGACCAGTTCGGCATGAGCCTCAGCCGCATCGGCCTCGAGGTGCGCTCGGGCGAGATCGTCGGTATCGCCGGGGTGTCGGGCAACGGCCAGCAGGAGCTGATGGCCGCACTCTCGGGCGAAGACACCCGCGCCGCGCCCAACGCCATCCAGCTGTTTGGCCACCCCATCGGTGCCATGCCTCCGCAAACCAGGCGCGAGGCCGGCCTGCACTTCGTGCCCGAAGAGCGGCTCGGCCGTGGCGCTGTCCCCACGTTGTCGCTCGCGCAGAACACGCTGCTCACGCGCACTGAAGCGGTGGGCCGTGGTGGCTGGTTGAACACTCAACAAGTGGCCGACCTGGCGCGCCACCTCATCACCCGCTTCAACGTGAAATCCGGCGGCCCCGATGCGGCGGCCAAGAGCCTCTCGGGTGGCAACCTGCAAAAGTTTCTGGTCGGCCGAGAGATCGATGCCAACCCCAAGCTGCTGATCGTGTCGCAGCCGACCTGGGGTGTGGACGTGGGTGCGGCGGCGCAGATTCGCGGCGAGCTGCTCAAGCTGCGCGACGCGGGCTGCGCCGTGCTGGTGGTGAGCGAAGAGCTCGACGAGCTGTTCGAGATCAGCGACCGGCTGCTGGTCATTGCACAAGGCCGCATGTCGCCCAGCATCGCCACCCGCGAGGCGACCATTCCGCAGATCGGCGAGTGGATGTCGGGCCTGTGGGGCGATGACAAAGAGAACAAGAACAACGAGGTGACCCATGCTCAAGCTTGAAGCCCGGCCAGAGCCGAGCCGGGTGATGTCGGTCGCCTCGCCGCTGCTGGCACTGGCGATCACGGTGGTGGTCGGCGTCATCTTGTTCATGGTGCTCGGCAAAGACCCGCTGCGCGGGCTGCAGGCTTTCTTCGTCGAGCCGGTGAAGAGCTGGTATGCGCTCACCGAGCTGGCGATGAAAGCCACACCGCTCTTGCTGATCGCGCTAGGGCTTGCGGTGTGCTTTCGTTCCAATGTGTGGAACATCGGCGCCGAAGGGCAGTTCATCCTGGGCGCCATTGCCGCCAGCGGCGTGGCGATGATGGCTGACAAGGATTCGAGCCGCTGGATCGTGCTCGCCATCCTGATCGCCGGTGTGCTGGGCGGCATGCTGTGGGCGGGCATCGTGGCGCTACTGCGCGACAAGGCCAATGCGAGCGAGATCCTGGTCAGCCTGATGCTGGTCTACGTGGCCGAGATGGTGCTGAGCTACCTCGTTTACGGCCCCTGGAAAGACCCGGCTGGCTACAACTTCCCGCAGACCATCAACTTCCTCGCCGTCACCCAGGTGCCCAAGCTCTTCACCGGCTTTCGCATGAACATCGGTTTCTTGATCGCACTGGTGGCGGTGGGTTTGTTCTGGCTGTTCCTCTTCCGCAGCTACTCGGGCTACCAGCTGCAGGTGGGCGGCCTGGCACCTGCAGCGGCGCGATACGCCGGCTTCTCGTCACGCAAGGCGCTGTGGACGGCGCTGCTGCTCTCGGGCGGCATGGCCGGCCTGGCCGGTGCGTTGGAGGCCGCCGGCCCCTTGGGGCAGCTCACACCTCACGTGCCCGCGGGTTATGGCTTCGCCGCCATCATCGTGGCCTATGTGGGGCGGCTGCACCCGGTGGGCATCGTGTTCTCGGCCATCCTGATGAGCATGTTCTACATCGGCGGTGAGCTGGCGCAGTCGCGCATGGGGCTGCCCAAATCGCTGACCGGTGTGTTCCAGGGGCTGCTGCTGTTTTCGCTCTTGGCGTGTGACACGCTGATCCACTACCGCGTGCGCTGGGCGGGCGCCCGACCGATCGCGAAGGGGAGCACCTGATGGACGCCATTGCCCTGCTGCTCGCTGCCACGCTGAACGCCGGAACCGTGCTCGCGTTCGCCGCGCTGGGCCTGTTGATCAACGAACGCGCCGGCATCGTCAACCTCGGCGCCGAAGGCATGATGTTGGTGGCGGCCATCGCCGGCTTTGCCGTGGCGGTGCACACCGGCAACGAATGGGTCGGCCTGGGTGCAGGTGCGGTGGCCGGCGCGCTGCTCGCTGCGGCCTTTGGCCTGCTGGTGATCTGGCTCAACACCAACCAGTACGCCACCGGACTGGCGCTGAGCCTCTTCGGCGCCGGCTTCTCGGCCTTCGTGGGCATCAGGTACACGCAGGAAAAACTTCCCGAGCGGCTGCAGTTCCAGATCCCGGGCCTGGCCGACATCCCCTTCATCGGCCCCGCCTTTTTTCGCCAGCACCTCATGGTCTACATCGCCATCGCACTCACCGTGGCGCTGGCCTGGTTCCTCTACCGCTCGCGCGCCGGGCTGGTGCTGCGGGCGGTGGGCGAGTCGCCCGAAGCGGCGCACGCGTTGGGCTACCCGGTGCGGCGCATCCGCCTGGCCGCCGTGATGGTGGGCGGCGCTCTGTGCGGGCTGTCGGGTGCCTACATCTCGGTGGTCTACACGCCGCTGTGGGTGGAAGGCATGGTGGCCGGCAAGGGCTGGATCGCGCTCGCCCTCACCACCTTCGCCACCTGGCGGCCGGCACGCGTATTGCTCGGTACTTATCTGTTCGGCGGTGTGACGATGTTGCAGTTCCATCTGCAGGGCGAAGGGGTGCAGGTGTCCAGCCAGTTGCTGACGATGCTGCCCTACCTCGCCACCATCGTCGTGCTGGTCTTGATCTCGCGCAACGCCACCTGGATCCGCGTGAACATGCCGGCCTCGCTGGGCAAACCGTTTTTCCCTGGGAGCTGATAATCAAAGTTGCGTCTCAAAAGGGCGCCCGATTTCTGTGTGATGACCTTTCATCTGGAGAACACATGAGCCAAATTTCAAAACGTGCCCTGCTGAAGATCGCAGGGTGGAGCACCGTCGCGGCCACCGCCGCACTGGTGGGCTGCGGCAAGAAGGAAGAGGTGGCCCCACCGGCAGCCTCTGCCCCGGTCGCGGCTTCTGCCCCCGCCAAACCCGCGCCGCTGAAGATCGCGTTTGCCTACGTCGGCCCGGTGGGCGACGGTGGCTGGACCTTCGCGCACGACAACGCCCGCAAGGCCGTCGAGAAGGAATTCGGCGACAAGGTCGTCACGAGCTTCGTTGAAAACGTGCCCGAAGCGTCCGACGCCGAGCGAGTGTTTCGCGACATGGTCAGCCAAGGCAACAAGCTGATCTTCGGCACCACCTTCGGCTACATGGAGTCGATGCTCAAGGTCGCTCCCGAAGCCAAGGACGTGAAGTTCGAGCACGCCACCGGCTACAAGACGGCCGAGAACATGCGCACCTACGACAGCCGCACCTACGAAGGCGCCTACATGGCCGGCGTGATCGCCGGCGGCATGACCAAGACCAACGTGCTCGGCGTTGACGGCTCGGTACCGATTCCGGAGGTGGTGCGCAACCTCAACAGCTTCACGCTGGGTGCGCAGTCGGTCATCCCGAAGGTGAGAACCAAGGTCGTGTGGGTGCACAAGTGGTTCGACCCGCCCAAGGAAA
>JACMKJ010000053.1 GCA_014380155.1 Rhizobacter sp.
CCGCGCTGGTCGTTCGACGACATGTACTCGCTGTTCCCGCGCTTGAAGGAGCGCCAGCACACCGAAGCCGGCGTGTTGTCGGGCGGCGAGCAGCAGATGCTCACGCTCTGCCGCACCTTGATGGGCGACCCCGACCTGATCATGATCGACGAGCCGACCGAAGGCCTCGCGCCCAAGATCGTGGAGCAGGTGGCCGAGTACCTGAAGGAGCTCAAGCGGCGCGGCATTTCGGTGCTGCTGGTGGAGCAAAAGCTCACCATTGCGCTTGAGATCTCGGAGCGCTGCTACGTGATGGGCCATGGCCAGGTGGTGTTCGAAGGAACGCCCACCGAGCTACGTGCCAACGCGGATATTCGCAAGGAGTGGCTGGAGGTCTAACATCTTCGGCTGAGCCGCCGAGCCGGCACTGTTTCGAGCGACAAACCGCCTTGTGCGTGTTGTCGCTGACGGGACAGGAGCCGGCTTTTTTGCTTTCTAGAATCGAACGATCGTTCGCTTTGCGAGCTCTGTTTTTGCTGACTTACCGAGGGCCCACCCCATGAGTGCCAACTACGAACTGCGCGGCAACATTGCCGTCATCACGCTCAACAACCCCCCCGTCAACGGCCTCGGGCTCGACACCCGAGTGGGCATCACCCAGGGCCTGGAAAAGGCGCTGGCCGACAAGGCGGTGAAAGCCATCGTGATCACCGGCGCCGGCAAGGCGTTTTCGGGTGGTGCCGACATCAAGGAGTTTGGATCGCCGAAGGCCATGGCCGAGCCCAACCTGCTGAGCGTGATCTCGGCGGTCGAGAATTGCAGCAAGCCTGTCGTCGCGGCCATCCACAGCGTGTGCATGGGCGGTGGATTGGAGCTGGCACTCGGCTGCCACTACCGACTGGTGTCGCCGGGCACGCAGGTGGCTCTGCCCGAAGTGAAGCTGGGCCTCTTGCCCGGCGCCGGCGGCACGCAGCGCCTGCCGCGTGTGCTGGGTGTGGAGACCGCACTGAACATGATCGTGAGCGGTGAGCCCGTCAAGAGCGAGATGCTGGCTGCTGCACCTGGCCAAAAGTTGTTCGACAAGCTGGTGGATGGTGACCTGATGGCCGCCGCGCTGGCCTTTGCGGCCGACATTGCCGACAAGCGCCCGCTGCCGCTCGTGCGCAACCTCAAGGCCCAGCACAACAACCCCGACGCCTTCTTCCAGTTCGCACGCAACACCGTGGGCGCCATGTCGCGCAACTACCCGGCGCCGCTGCAGTGCGTGGAGGCGGTGGCCAACTCGGTCTACAAAAAATTTGACGAAGGCATGCGCCTCGAGCTGGCGGCCTTCCAGTCGCTGATGTTCACGCCCGAAAGCCGCGCGCTGCGCCACCTGTTCGTGGCCGAGCGTGCGGCCAGCAAGATCCCCGACGTGCCGGCCGACACACCCGTGCGCGACATCAAGCAGCTCGCCGTCATCGGCGCCGGCACCATGGGCGGCGGCATCGCGATGACCTTCCTCAACGCCGGGGTGCCGGTGGTCATGCTGGAAATGAAGCAAGAGGCGCTCGACAAGGGCGTGGGCGTTATCCGCAAGAACTACGAAGCCCAGGTCAAGAAGGGCAAGCTGAAGCAAGACAAGCTCGACGCCCGCATGGCGCTGCTCACCACCACCTTGAACTATGGCGACCTGAAGGACGCGGACATGGTCATCG
>JACMKJ010000544.1 GCA_014380155.1 Rhizobacter sp.
GCGCGCAGGCGCTGCAGGGCGTCTCGTGGGCCGGCGCACCCCGCGAGGTGCAGGCGCTCGCCGAAGACTTCCGCGACATGCTGGCCGCTCGCGCCAGCGCCGAGCAGGCCTTGCGCGACAGCGAAGAAAGCCTCGCCACCACCTTGCATTCGATCGGCGACGCCGTGATCGCCACCGACGCCGAAGGGCGCATCACCCGCATCAACACCGCCGCCGAACGCCTCACCGGCTGGGCCGCGTCAGAGGCCCTGGGCCGGCCGCTGAGCGACGCGTTTCGCATCGTCAACAACGACACCCGCGAAAGCGCTGGCGACCCGGTGCAGCGGGTCTTGACCCACGGCGACGTGGTGGGCCTGAGCAACCACACCGCGCTCTTGTCGCGCGACGGGCGCGAGTACCAGATCTCCGAAAGCGCCGCGCCCATCCGCGACGCCCAGGGCCGCATCACCGGCGTGGTGCTGGTGTTCAGCGACGTGAGCGAGCCCTACCGTGTGCAGCAGGCGCTGGCCGCACGCGAAGAGCGCCTGCGCAGCACTGGCGAGCTGGCCCGGGTGGCCGGCTGGGAGCTCGACATCCTCTCGCAGAAGACCACCACCTCCGATGAGATGTGCCAGCTGCTCGAAGTGCCACCCGGCACCAGTTTCACGTTGGAGCAAGGCTGGGCCTTCTTGCGACCCAGCGCACGCGCGCAGGTCGACGCCGCATTGCACGAGGCGACCACACGCGGCACGCCCTGGAACATCGAGCTGCCCATGGTCAGCGCACAAGGGCGCGACATGTGGGTGCGCTCGCGCGGGCGGGTGCTCATGCGCAACGGCCAGCCGGCGCGCGTGCTGGGCGTCATACAAGACATCACCGACCTGCGCGAGTCGCAGGAAAAAGTGCGCCAGAGCGAGAGCTTGCTGCGCATCGCCAGCAAGATGGTTCGCATGGGCGCCTGGGTGGTGACGCTGCGCGACCTCAAGATGGTGTGGTCTGACGAAGCCTGCGCCATCCACGAGCTGCCACCCGGCACCTCGCCCACCCTCGAAGACGCCTCGCAGCACCACGCACCCGAGTACCGCGACGCGGTGCGGGCCGCCTTCAACGCCTGCGTTCGCCACGGCACGCCCTACGATCTGGAGATGCAGATCCTCACCGCCAGCGGCAAGCGCGTGTGGGTGCGGGTGGTGGCCGAAGCGGTGCGCAACAGCCAGGGCAAGATCTCGCGCGTGCACGGGGCCATCCTCGACATCAGCGAAACACGCCTGGCCCGGCTCGAGCTCGAAACCCACCGCCACCACCTGCAGATGCTGGTGGCCGAGCGCACCGCCGACTTGGAGAACGCGCGCAACGCCGCCGAAACGGCCAACCGCGCCAAGAGCGCCTTCCTGGCCAACATGAGCCATGAGATCCGCACGCCGATGAACGCCATCATCGGCCTCAACCACCTGCTGCAGCGCGACCTGCCCGATGCCCATGCACAGGAGCAGCTGGCCAAGGTGGCTTCGGCAGCGCACCACCTGCTGGGCATCATCAACGACATCCTCGACCTCTCCAAAATCGAGGCCGACCGGCTCGAACTCGAGGACCGTGAGTTCAGGCCCCGCACGGTGATCGCCAGCGCTTTGGGCATGCTGCGTGAGCGCGCCGAATACAAGGGCCTCGCGCTGCAGCCCGAGATCTCGCCCAACCTGCCCGAGCGGCTGCGCGGCGACCCGCTGCGGCTGGAGCAGATCCTGCTCAACTTCATCGGCAACGCGATCAAGTTCTCGCAGCACGGCACGATCAAGCTGCGCGCGCGGGTGGCCCAGTCGGCGAGCAACGCGGTGATGCTGCACATCGAGGTGCAAGACCACGGCATCGGCATCAGCCCCGAACAACAGGCGCGGCTGTTCCAGTCGTTTTCACAGGCCGACGACTCCACTTCGCGCAAGTACGGCGGCACCGGCCTCGGCCTGGTCATCGCCAAACGGCTGGCCGGCCTGATGGGCGGCAACGTGGGCGTGCGCAGCGCGCCGGGCGTGGGCAGCACCTTCTGGATGACCGCACGCCTGGTCACGGTGAGCGAGGGGGTGGCCGATGCCACCAGCACCGTGCCGCTGATCGTCCCCGAAGACAGCATCATCGCGCGCCACGCCGGCGCACGCGTGCTGCTGGTCGACGACGACCCCGTCAACCAGGAGGTCACGCTCGCCCTGCTGCGCCGCCTGCGGCTCGCAGTCGACGTGGTAAGCGATGGCCAGCAGGCGCTGGAGCGGGTGCGCACGCAAGACTATGCGCTGGTGCTGATGGACGTGCAGATGCCGGTGATGGACGGCCTGGAGGCCTCGCGCGCCATCCGCCGCCTGCCCGGGCGCCAGCGCCTGCCCATCCTCGCGATGACGGCCAATGCCTATGCCGAAGACCGCAACGAATGCCTGGCCGCCGGCATGAACGACCACATCACCAAGCCGGTGGCGCCGAGCCGGCTCTACGCCTGCCTGCTGCACTGGCTCGATGCCGGCGCGGTGGCGCAGCCTGAGCCAGGCTCCATCGTCTAAAGCTGGCCCACACAGCCCGGTGCGCCACAGCGGCAGCGCAGTCGGCCCTGGTGGTGCGTTTCGCCGTAGTTCACGGTGATCTCTTCGCCCAGCGCCACGTCGCGCATCGCATAGAACTCGACCCTCCCCTGGCGCACCCGCAGGCTCGCATTCGGCCGGCACGAGTGGTTGGCAAAACGCAGCGGGTCGAGCGAGTGGGTGGCGTCGATCGCGCGCCGCTCCGACACCGCGATGATCATGATGCGAGCCTGGCCACGGGCACGCCGTTGTGCCTCTTGAAGGCTGATGGCTTCGCCTCTGATCTCGCCGATCTTGCGCCGCTGCGCGATGGCCTCGCCTGCAAATGCGCCCTGCCCGTCGATGGGGCTGGGGCGCACGTCGACCCCAAACTTTTGCGGCCCCGCACGCACCGGCACCGCCCCTTCTTGCGGCTCGGGAGCGGGCGGCAGCGAGACGAGTCGAGGCATGAAGCGATTGTGGCGTCAAGCCAGACCATGGCCCCGATCGGCGCACAAAGTCACGCTGACAGCGACTCGTCGCCGAACTGGGCCGCAGATGGCTGGCTTATCCATACATGTCGCGGCGCAGCAGCCGATAGCCTTGGCATCAGATGATTTGCAAGGGAACACAGCATGAACCGCACCCACACACAAGCCGCTCACCCGCTGGCTCCGCGTTACCCGGCCGGCGCGCCCACGGACACGATCGAGTGGGAAGAAATGCCCTCGCTCGTCGAACCCCGCCCGCTGCCGATGAATGCACAGCGCGCACCCGCCCTGGCGATGCTGCGCACCCAAGCCAGCGACTTCAACACCGCCTGGGGCGTGACCATGCCCGCCCACCTCGACACCACACCGCAGGCCACGCCGTACCGCGAAACGATTCGCGGCCTGGTCACGCGTGAAATGAACGAGCCCGATTTGTTCAACCAGTTCTTCGGCTGAAGCCTGTCAACGCATCCACAGCGCCACGCTCAACAACCCCCCCGCCAACCACAGGCTGGTGACGAGCATCAGCAGCGCCGGCCGCCACCCGGCGTGCGCCAGATGGGTGAACGACGTTTTCATGCCCAACCCCGCCACCCCCAGCATCAGGCAGGCACGTGACGCGTGGTTCAGCCCGGCTTGAACCGGCGCCAGCACACCCAGCGAGTTGAGCGCCGCCAGCGCCAGGAACAGCCACAGGAAACCCGGCACCAGCGCACCCAGCCGATGCACCAGCGGCCGCGGTGCCGCCCCACTCGTTGCGCGGCACGCCAGTGACACGCCCAGCACCACCAGCACCAGCAGGCTGACGCGAAACAGCTTGACCACTGAGGCCGCATCACCCGCCTCGGGCCCGAGCGTGTAGCCGGCCACGATCACCTGCGCCACGTCGTGGATGCTGCCGCCGATGAACAGCCCGGCGAGCGCGGGCGGCAGCGCGAAGGCGCGGGCCACCAAGGGGTAGAACACCATCGCCAGCGTCGACAACAAGGTGGCCATCACCACCACCACCAGCGCATGGCGCTCGGGGTGTTTGTCGCGCGGCATCACGGCCGCAATCGCGAGCGCTGCCGACGCGCCGCAGATGGCGGTGGCGCCGCCTGCGAGCACTCCCAGCACCCACGGCAGCCGCAGCCAGCGCGACATCAGCCAGCCGCACAAGAGCGTGCTCGCGACCGCGCCCGCCACCACCGTAGCCGTGACCCAGCCGAGGCCGGCGATCTGCTCCATTGTGATGCGCGCGCCCAGCAGGCCCACGCCCAGGCGCAACACACTGCGGCTGCAGAAGTCGATGCCGGGGGCAGTGCGCGCCTCGGCGCTCTGGTAGTGAAACGCGGTGCCGAACAGCAGCGCGTACAACATCGGCGGGCCGTTGTGCAGCGCCGCCACGAAGCTCGCGGCCAACGCAATCAGCACGCACGTGGCAGTGCCGGCCGCATGACGCCTCACCGCCTGGGCGCTGGCCCAGGCGATGTCGGCGGCGGCAAACATGGCTTGGCTTTACTTGTCGACGAACGCGCGTTCGATGACGAAGTGGCCCGGGTGGCTCATGTTGCCCTCGGTCATGCCCAGTTTGTCGAACAGCGTGCGCGTGTCACGCAGCATCTCGGGGCTGCCACACAGCATGAAGCGGTCGTCTTCCTTGGACAGCGGCGGCAGGCCTACGTCGTGCGACAGCTTGCCGGTTTCCAGCAGCGTCGGAATGCGGCCCTGGTTGCGGAAGGCTTCGCGGGTGACAGTCGGGTAGTACACGAGCTTGCCGGTGACCTGGTCACCGAAGTATTCGTTCTTCGGCAGCTCCTGGGTGATGACCTGGTCGTAGGCCAACTCGGCCACCTGGCGGCACCCGTGCACCAGGATCACCTTCTCGTACAGCTCGTACACCTCGGGGTCGCGGATCATCGCCATGAAGGGCGCGAGGCCGGTGCCGGTGGAGAGCAGATACAGGTTCTTGCCGGGCAGCAGGTTTTGCGTGAGCAGCGTGCCCGAGGCCTTGCGCCCGACCATCACCGTGTCGCCCACCTTGATGTGCTGCAGGCGCGACGTGAGTGGGCCGTCTTGCACCTTGATGCTGAGGAACTCGAGCGTCTCGTCCCAGTGCGGGCTGACCACGCTGTAGGCGCGCAGCAGCGGCTTGCCGTCGACCACCAGGCCGATCATCGTGAACTGGCCGCTCTGGAAACGAAAGCCCGGGTCACGGGTGCAGGTGAACGAGAACTGGCGGTCGGTCCAGTGATGGATCGACAAGACCTTGGATTCGAAGAGATTGCTCATGACAGGGGTTCCGACGGCAAGTGCGTTGCCAGCTCGCGCAAGTAGGGCCAGGGATAGATGCCGCGGTCATGTCCGTCGCTGAAGGCGAGCTGCAGCCCGACGTCCCCGATGGGGTGGAGGGCGGTGAGAGCAATGCCCTCGGCTGGCTGCTGCGGACGACCTTGGCGGCGCTGGTGCTCGCAGCCTGCGCACTTGCAGGCGGCACGCAGCTGCGCCACCCCCAATTGTGCCCGCAAGCCGTCAGACCAGCCGATCTCCAGCCTCCCCGTGACTTGATGGTGCACGACTTCCTGCACATCAGCATCAAGCAGACCCATCTCAGACCACCCCGGCCATGCCCTGCGGGCCGATCTCGGTGCACAGGCCCGACAACCCGCCTTCACCCAGCTCACCACCCATCGCGGCCAGGCTTTCCTCGCGGATCAACCCTTTGATCTGGCGCACCAGGCCGGCGAACTCGGGGGTTTCGGCCATCTCGGGCGTGCGCGGGCGCGGCAGCGGCACCGCCAGCTCGGCCTTGATGCGACCGGGGCGCGCCGTCATCACGTAGATGCGGTCGGAGAGGAACACCGCCTCATCGATGTCGTGCGTGATGAAGAGCACGGAGATGCGCAGGCGCTGCCACATGTTGGTCAGGATCTCCTGCATCACCACGCGGGTTTGAGAGTCGAGCGCGCCAAAGGGCTCGTCCATCAACAAGACCTGCGGGCTGGTGGCCAGCGCACGCACGATGCCCACACGCTGTTTCATGCCACCCGACAGCTGATCGGGGTAGTGGTTCTCGAAGGCCAGCAGCCCGGCCAGGCCCAGCAGCGTGCGCGCCTGCGTTTCGCACTCGCTGCGCGAGCTGCCCTTCATCTTGAGCCCGAACTCCACGTTCTTGCGCACCGTCATCCAGGGAAAAAGCGAGTACTGCTGGAACACCACGCCGCGGTCGGAGCCGGGGCCGGTGATGGGCGCGCCGTCGAGCATCACCTGCCCGGCGCTCGGCTTCAAGAAGCCCGCCACCACGTTCAGCAGGGTCGACTTGCCGCAGCCTGAAGGCCCGATCAGCGAGACGAACTCGCCGGGGCGCACGTGGATCGACGCACTCCGCACCGCCTCGACCTCGCCGCCCTTGACGTTGAAACGGATGGCGAGGTCACGCACATCCACACGGCCCTGGGAAGCGACTGCATTCATGTGCGCGCTCCATTCGACGAATACGCCTGCCAAGGCATCGCCACCTTGGCAAGCAAGCGGATCGCCCCGCTGCACAACAAGCCGAGCACGCCGATGGTGATCATGCCGAGCGCGATCTCGGCGTAGCTGATCAGCGAGTAGGCTTCCCAGGTGAAGTAGCCGATGCCGAACTGCCCCGAGATCATCTCGGCGGCGATCAGCGAGACCCAGGCCACGCCCATGCCGACTGCCAGGCCGGTGAAGATGTGCGGCATGGCACCCGGCAGCACCACATGGCGCAGCAAACTGGGTTCGCTCGCGCCCAGCGTGCGCGCGGCACGCAGCAGCACCGGGTCGAGGCTTTCCACGCCATGCACGGTGTTGAGCAGGATGGGGAAAAACGCCCCGAGGAAGGTGATGAAGACGATGCTCACCTCGTTGCTCGGCCACAGCATGATCGACATCGGCACCCAGGCAATCGCCGGGATCGGGCGAAACACCTCCATCGCCGGCAGCGTGAGCCCACGCACCCAGCGGTAGCGCCCGATCAGCACACCCAGGCCCACGCCCAGCAGCGTGGCCACCGCAAACCCGAGCAAGATGCGGCGCACGCTGATGCCGATGTTGGTGACGAACCTGGCCGACTCGTTGACCTCGACCACCTTCTCGAACACCTGAGCGGGTGTCGGGATGTTGTTGAAGCGCACATAGGCGTCGAGCTTGTACTGCGTGGCAAGTTGCCAGGACAGCAGCACGCTACCGATCGACACCACCGCCATCGCCCACAGGCCGAGGCGGCCTTGCCAGAAGCGCGGCCACCACCCCGGCGACTTGGCAGCCACCAGCGGCAAAGGCAGAGGCGTGACGCTCGCGCCGATGTGCGACGCGGTCGGCGCGCGTGGCGCCACGAAGTCTTCAACCCGCTGGATGGCTGCCATGGTTCACTTCCCGGCCGTGGCCACGGCCACCGGCTGCACCGCCTGGCCCAGCGCTTCGGCATAGGTGGCGAGCTTGCCGCTGGTCTTGGCGGCGTGGGCCTCGGCATCTTTCTTCAGCAGGAAGGGCACGGCCACCGGGCTCTTGGGGTCGCTGGCATCGAGCGCGTAGAAAGCCTTGTCGGCAAACACCTTGATGCCCAGCTCTTTGTCGTAGAG
The DNA here is from genome assembly GCA_014380155.1 of Rhizobacter sp. Taxonomy (GTDB): domain Bacteria; phylum Pseudomonadota; class Gammaproteobacteria; order Burkholderiales; family Burkholderiaceae_C; genus Rhizobacter. Next base: position 7,597 of record JACMKJ010000544.1, read on the forward strand.
GTAGGCCACGGTCACCTTCTTGCCCTGGGCTTCGTACTGGCGCACCCCGGCGAGCAGGCAGGCCGGCGAACTCATCGGCACGATCTCGCCGCTGGCCAGCCAGATCTCGCCGGCTTCCTTTGGCCGCGTGACGGCGGTCTTGCAGACCGGGTCACGCCCGCTCACGTCGTAGTTGGCGAGCGTCTGCTTCTGCGCTTCGTAGTCTTGACCGCGCTGCTTGAAGGCCTCGCGCACATAACTCTCGTTGACCCAGGCCGCGATGTCGAACTCCTTCACGCGGCCCAGCTTCGAGAGCACGCCGTGCGCCGTCTTGATGGTCTCGATCCAGCGCGGCTTGATGCTCGGGTCGAGCGTGTGGATGCCGCCCGGGCCGAGGAAGATGTAGACCACTTCCTTCTCGATCTTGGTCCACTCCTGCACCTTCTGCGCGGCGAGCTTCGGGTCTTTGCGCACCCAGTCGTTGGCTTCCATCAGCGCGCGGATGTAGGCCACGACCGCCTCGGGGTACTTGTCGGCGAAGTCTTTTCTCACCACCACGCCGTGGAAGGTGGGCACCTTGGTCTGCGCGCCGTCGAAGATCTTGCGGGCGAAGCCGCGGTACGGCAGCAGGTCGGCGAAGGGCACGAAGTCACCGTGGCCGTCGATCTTCTTTTCTTGCAGGTTGGTGGTGCCGACCTCGGGGCTCTGGCTCACCAGGTTCCAGAAGTCGTTGGGCCAGCCGCGCTCCTGCATGGCCTGCAACATCATGCCGTGGGCTGCCGAGCCGAAGGGCACCGAGACCGTCTTGCCCTTCAGGTCGGCCAGCTCGTAATACGGGCTGTCCTTGTGCACCACCACGCCGTTGCCCGAGCCGAAGGCGTTGTAGGCGATGACGGCGACGAGCTGCGTCTCGTTGCCCTTGTTCTGCTGGCCGGTGGCACCGTTCACCAAGAGCGGGTAGTCGCCCATCATGCCGATCTGCAGCTTGTTGGCGATCATGCCGTTGGTGACCGGCGGGCCCGAGGTGAAGTTCTGCCAGTCGAGCTTCCACTCGATGTTGGCGTACTTGCCGGTCTTGGGCAGGTGCTTCTCCAGCAGCTTCATCTCCTTCAGCACGATGCCGCCGGTGACGGTGTTGGTGGTGGTGTTCTGCGTACCGATGCCGATGGTCACCACGTCTTTGGCGGCCGCATGGGTGGAGCAGATCAGCGCCGTGGCGCAAGCAAACGAGAGAAGAACAGTCGAACGCATCTCAATCTCCTGGTCGGTCACATCACGTTCACAAAGCCGCTGCGCAAGATCGGTTCCTGCGCGGTGGCTTCACCTCTGTCTCCTGGGGCGGCTCAAGCGCTTTCGCGCAGCAGCCCTCTCTTGTTGGGCTTGTCGGCCCATTCGTCGGCATCGGGCAGCGGCTCGTTGGCCGCGGTGATCAGCGGCCACTGGGCCGCCAACCGCTTGTTCAGTTCGATGTACTCGGCCTGGTCGGGCCTCAGGTCTTTCTCGTCGACGATGGCCTCGACCGGGCACTCGGGCACGCACACACCGCAATCGATGCAGGCCACGGGGTCGATCACCAGGAAGTTGGGGCCTTCGTGAAAACATTCGACAGGGCAGACCGAGACGCAGTCGGTGTACTTGCAGCGGATGCAGTTTTCGGTGACGACGAAGCTCATGCTTTGGCTCCTGTCATTTGAATGCTCGTGAGCGCCAGCTTGGCGAGCTTGCGCACGTCGGGGTCGCTGTCGTGCAGGGCACGCTCCAGTGGGGTGATGCCGCGCGGGTCGCCCACTTCGCCCAAGGCGATGACGGCTTCCTTGCGAAGGTTGCTCACGGGATGGCTCAGTGCCTCGGCCAACGCGGCCACGCCATCGCGCGCTTTCAGCTTGCCCAGGCTGCGCGCGGCCTTGACGCGCACCTGCCAGTACTCGTCTTCCATCGCGCGCACGAGGTTGGGCACGCCGAGTGCCGAGCCGGTCTTGGCGAAGGTGGTGGCGGCTTCTTCGCGCACCTGCCACACCGGGTCGGCGAGCGCGCGGCTGAGCGCCGGGTGCACGCTCACGTCGGCGCTGTCGCTCGCATAGCTCAGGGCACCGACAGCCACGCGGCGCACTTCGGGGTCGGTGTCGTGCGCGGCGATCTGCGTCAGCGAAGCGATCGCCTGCGGCTTCTTCAGGTAGCCCAGCACGCTGACCGCGGCACGGCGCACGCGGCTGTCGGTGTGCTGCAAAGCCAGCACCGCGGGCTCGAAGGCCGCATCGACACGCAAGGCCTTCACCGCCTGCAGCGCAGCGGCCTGCACCTCGGGGTCGGCGTCGCTCAGGTAGGGCAGCACCGGGCCGGCCGATGCCGCTTCCTTCAACTCGGCCAGCGTGTAGGCCACGGCCTCGCGCACGGCATGGTCGCTGTCCTTGAGCAAGGGCACCAGGGCGCTCAGCACCTCGGGCTCTTCGAAGCCTTCGAGTGCCTTGGCGGCTTCGAGGCGCACCGTCGCGTCGGCATCGCTCAACGCGGCGACGAGCAACGGCGCGATGTCGTCTTCTTCGTCGGTGTACGGCAGATCGATGACGGCGATGCGGCGCACGCCTGCATCGGCATTGCGCAGCCGGTCATGGATGGTGGCCATCATGGTCAGCGCACCAGGTACGGTATGTTGACGTGCACCGCGCCCGTCGGGCAGTCTTTCTCGCAGGGCATGCAGTACCAGCATTCGTCGAACTTCATGAACGCCTTGTTCTTGGTCAGGTCGATGGCGAGCACGTCGAGCGGGCACACATCGACGCAGACGGTGCAGCCCTTGTCGGCAATGCACTTGTCTTCATCGACGACCACGGGGGCCTGGGTGCGGGTGATGGTGATGGTCATGGGTTTCTCTCCTTCGATGAATCAGCCCGCTTGAATCAGGCCGCCGCGGGGCTGGCCACACGCAGCCGCTGATAGGCCGACTTTTCCTGCTCGTTCAGTTCGACCACATACGGCTCGATCGCGCGCTTGCGGAACACCGCGCGGCCAGCCTCGTCGCTCGTCACGTTGGTGTGGCAGAACCAGTTCTCGTCGTCCTTCTCGGGGTGGTCGACACACAGGTGGTACAGGCCCCAGCGGCTCTCGGTGCGGTAGAGCGAGGCGCGTGCGGCCAGCTCGGCACAGTCGCGGATGGTGTGGGCCTCCATCGCACGCATCAGCTCGTGCGGGTCGGCGGCGATCATGTGGTCGAGGTCTTCGCGGATCTCGTCGAAACGCTGCAGGCCGATCTCCATCTTGCGGGTGACCTTGGGCGGCTGCAGGTAGTCGTTGACGATGCGGCGCGTCTTGTATTCGAGCTGGAAGGGCGTGAGCCCCTCGGTCTTGCCGAGCGGTGCATACACGCGCGCCTTCTCGACATCGACCTGCTGTTGCGCAAAGCTCGGCTGCCCGATGCCCGCCACATAGTCGGCCGCGTTTTCGCCGCAGAACTTGCCGTAGACAAACGCACCCAGCATGTAGTTGTGCGGGATGCTCGCGCAGTCGCCCGCCGCATACAGCCCGGGGATGGAGCACTCACCGCGCTCATTCGTCCAGATGCCCGAGGCGCTGTGGCCGCTGCAAAAGCCGATCTCCGAGATGTGCATCTCGATCATGCTTTTGCGGTAGTCGGTGCCACGCCCTTCGTGGAAGCGGCCACGACTCGGCCGCTCGTTGGTGTGCAGGATGTGCTCGATCTCGGAGATCGTTTCCTCGGCCAGGTGGTCCAGCTTGAGAAAGACCGGGCCACGCCCGCCCTCGAGTTCGTTGAAGAACTCCATCATCATCTGGCCGCTCCAGTAGTCGCACTCGATGAAGCGCTCGCCGGCGTTGTTGGAGGTGTAGCCGCCGAACGGGCCGGTGACGTAGGCGCAGGCCGGGCCGTTGTAGTCCTTGATCAGCGGGTTGATCTGGAAGCACTCGAGGTTGGTGAGTTCCGCCCCCGCTTGGTACGCCATCACGTGGCCTTCGCCGGTGTTGGTCGGGTTCTCGTAGGTGCCGAACAAGTAGCCCGAAGCCGGCAGGCCGAGTCGGCCCGCAGCCCCCGTGCAGATGATCACGGCCTTGGCCTTGATGACATAGAAGTCGGCGGTGCGGCAATCGAAGCCCATCACGCCCGCCACCTCACCGCCCGGGCCGGTGAGCAGGCGTGTGCCGACCACGCGGTTGGTGATCTCGACCCGCGCGCGTTTCAGCTGCCTGTAGAGCACACGCTTCATGTGGTGGCCCTCGGGCATCGGCAGCACGTAGCTGCCGAGGTGGTGCACCTTGCGCACCGCGTAGTCGCCGGTCTCGTCTTTCTCGAACTTGATGCCCCACTTGTCGAGCTCTTCGATCATCGCGAAGCTGTTGGCCGCGTAGGCCATCACACCCTTCTGGTCGACGACGCCGTCGTTGGCGACGGTGATCTCCTTGGTGTATTGCTCGGGGGTGGCGTGGCCAGGGATCACGGCGTTGTTCAAGCCGTCCATGCCCATGCTGATCGCACCACTGCGCTTCACGTTGGCCTTGTCGAGCAGCAGCACCCGCAGCTTGGGATTTTTCTCCTTGGCCTTCACGGCGGCCATCGGGCCGCCGGTGCCGCCACCCACCACCACAATGTCGTACTCGAGTTCGATCGTGTTCATGTTGGTTCCTTCAGGAAGCGCGGTCTGACAAAGGAACGCGATCGACGCGCACCTTGTATTGAAAAGCGTCGCCGCGGTAATAGAGGTGCTCGTAGTCGATGGGCGTGCCGTCGGCGGTGTGAGTGGTGCGCTCGATGAAGAGCACCGGAGAGCCTTCTTCCACCTTGAGTTGTGTGGCCAGCGTGTCGTCGGCGAGCGTCGAGCCGATCTGCAGCTCGGCGTGGCCGAGTGCGATGCCGTAGTCGTTTTCGAGAATCACGAAGATGTCGCGCGCTGCCAGGTCTTCTTTGGCCAGGCGGTTGCCAATGGCCTGCGGCACATAGGTCACGTCGAGCGAGATCGGCTCGCGGTTCAGAAAGCGCACACGCTGCAGCTCGGTCACACGCGCGCGCTTCGGCAGCTGCAGCCGCTCGGCCACCTGCGGCGAGGGGGTCACACTCTTGATGGCGAGCACGCGCGAGAAGGTCTCGTAACCCATCTGCCGCATGGCTTCGCCGAAACCTTGCAGCCGGCCCAGGTCTTGAAACGCCTTGGGCTTGGAAACGAAGGTGCCCTTGCCGTGGATGCGAAAGATCAGGCCTTCGTTCTGCAGGTCGTTGAGCGCCTGGCGCACCGTGATGCGGCTCACGCTGAACGCGGCCATCATCTCGCTCTCGGAGGGCATCTGCTGGTGCGGCTGGTAGCTGCCGTCGAGGATGCGCGAGCGCAAGATGTCTTTGATCTGCGCGTACAGCGGCACCGGCGACAAGGGCTGCACCACCCCTGCTGGCTTTGCAGCAGGCTGCTGCACCACCAACAGCGCAGGTGCTGGTTTTGCACCAGAAGAAGCACCAGATTTGCTCATCGCCGGCCCAACTTGTTATGACGAGTTATGTGGAGCAAAGCTTGTGCCAGCGTTGACTGGGTGATGCTGGTGCACATTCACCTGACCGTCATGGTCGTGTTTGAAACTGGCGCCGCCCTCTCAAACAACAACGCAGGAGATCCCATGAACGCGACCCACTTGATGGCCGGCTTGCTGTTGGCCGCTTCCCTGGCGAGCCCCGCCAGCGCAGACACCTTTGCAAAGCTGAATGAAGCGCTTCCGACCACGGTCGACATCACGGCCACCCATCCGGTGTTCGATTTCGACACCGACGGCTGTCTGCCCAGCGCCGGCATCAGCCGCGCAGGCGTGCAGAACAGCGGCCTCAAGGCCTCGGGCAGCATCACGGGTGGGTGCCGCGCC
>JACMKJ010000054.1 GCA_014380155.1 Rhizobacter sp.
CGATCACGCCGGCCTTGTCGCCGGGCAGCACCTCGGCGTGCACTTCGGCAATGCCCAGCGCATCGGCCACGGCTTGTGCGCTGCCGCGGTTGTCGCCGCTCACCAGCACCGTGCGCACGCCGTGGGCTTTGAGCCGGGCCATCGCCGCGGCCGCTTCGGGCTTGAGGCTGTCGCCAAAGGCCAGCAGGCCCAGCAGCTGGGGTGAGCCGTCGGTGCGTGCGAGCCACGACACCGTGCGGCCTTGTGACTGCAGCGTGGCGGCGGCTTCGGCCAGGGCTTTCGTGTCCACGCCCAGCTCGCCCATCCACGGGCTGCTGCCCAGGGCCAGGCTTTCGCCGTTGAACACACCGCTCACCCCCCGCCCCGCCACGGCCTGAACCTTCTGCGCACGTTCGGTGGCGTGGGTGGCATCGAGCACGGCCCGGGCCAGCGGGTGTTCGCTGCCGGCTTGCAGGGCGGCGGCGCGTGTCAACAATTCGTCGCGGCTCAGCGCCATTGGCGTGGCTTCGACCAGCACGGGCTTGCCCTGGGTCAGCGTGCCAGTCTTGTCGAAGGCGATCACCTTCACGGCGTGCATGGCTTCGAGCGCCAGGGCGTCCTGGATCAGGATGCCGTGTTTCGCCGCCGTGCCGGTGCCGGCCATGATGGCCGCAGGCGTCGCCAAGCCCAGCGCACACGGGCAGGCGATGACGAGCACGGCCACGGCGTGCAAGAGCGCGGTTGGGATGTCGCCGTTCCACCACCACCACCCGGCGAAGGTGACGACTGCGGCCACCACCACAGCCGGCACGAACACGGCACTCACCTGGTCGACCAGCTGCTGGATCGGTGCCTTCTTCGCTTGAGCCGATTCGACCAGGCGCACGATGCGCGCCAGCGCCGTCTCGGCACCTACTGCCGTGGTGAGCACGACCAACAGCCCTTCGGCATTGATGGCGCCCCCGGTCACGCGGCTGCCCGCCGCCTTGGTGACCGGCAGGCTCTCGCCGGTGAGCAGCGATTCGTCCATGTGGCTCGCACCTTCGATCACCACGCCGTCGACCGGTGCGCGCTCGCCGGGGCGCAGCACGACCTCGTCGCCCACCCGCACCTGCGCGAGAGGCACGCTCTCCTCATGGCCCTCGCGGCGCACACATGCGGTGTCAGGGCGCAAGGCCTGCAGCGCACGCAAGGCCTCGGTGGTCTGGCGCTTGGCCCTGGCCTCCAGCCATTTGCCAAAGCGCACCAGGGTGATCACCACGGCGGCCGATTCGAAATACAGCGCTGGCATCGCCGATCGATCGTTGAACAGCTGCCACACACTCAGGCCGTAGGCCGCGCTGGTGCCCAGGGCGACCAGCACGTCCATGCTGCCGCTGCCCGCGCGCACCGACTTCCAGCCCCCCGCATAAAAGCGCGCCCCCAGCCAGAACTGCACAGGCGTGGCCAGCAGCAATTGCAGCCAGCCGGGCAGCATCCAGTGCTGGCCGAACAAGTCGCCGACCATCGGCAACACCAGCGGGGCCGACAGCGCTGCGGCCAGAGCCACCTGCCAGCCCTGCGGGCTGTGGTGGGGCTCGGGCGACGCCATCTCGCGGGCGGTGTAGCCGGCCTTTTCAACTGCAGCCAGCAGGTCAGCCGTGGGGCCGCTGCTCTTCTGCCGCACCACGGTGGCCTGTTCGGTGGCGAGGTTGACGCTGACCGATTGCACGCCCGGCACCTTGGCCAGGGCCTTTTCGACGCGGGCCACGCACGAGGCGCAGGTCATGCCTTCGATGGGCAGCTGCAAGGTGAGGGTGGGGGTGGTTCGGGTGTCCATGGAAGGCAGCTTAGACCTTCCCATGATGGAAAGGTCAAGCGCAAACCTCTGTTTGAGTCAGGTGCTTGTCCTTGCCACCACGGCAAGGTGAATACTGGCTGCACTCACATCGCCACCCAAGGAGCTTTCCATGATCGAGCTGACCCTGCCCACCATGACCTGCGGCCACTGCGTTCGCACGGTGACCGAGACGGTGCACAAGCTGGACCCCACCGCCAAGCTCCACATCGACCTGCCCACGCACAAGGTGCAGATCGAGTCGGGCCGAACGGCGGGCGAGTTTCGATCTGCCCTCACCGAGGAAGGGTACGCGCCGGCACCCTAAACTCGCCGCTTTCGTCATTGCCTTGCAGAGGAGTGCGCATGAAACGCAGCTTGTCCGTTCTTTGTCTCGCAGCCCTGGTCAGCACGCTTGCTCAAGCGCAAACCTTGCGCTGGGCCTCTCAAGGTGATGCGCAGACCATGGACCCGTATTCGCAGAACGAGCTGTTGACCAATGCGATGAACGGGCAGGTCTACGAAACCCTGGTCAACCGCGGCAAGGGCATGGTGCTGGAGCCGGTGCTCGCCACCGAATGGCAGCAGACCTCGCCCACGCAGTGGCGCTTCAAGCTGCGCCCGAACGTGAAGTTCCACGACGGCAGCGCGTTCAGCGCCGACGATGTGGTGTTTTCCATCCAGCGCGCCAAGGAGGCGAGCTCCGACATCGGCGTCTACGCCAACGCGCTGGGCACGCCGAAGAAGGTCGACACGCTCACGGTCGAGTTCAGCCTCGTCAACGTGAACCCGATCTTCTTGCAGCACCTGAGCCTCTTGCCCATCATGAGCAAGACATGGGCCGAGAAGAACAAGGCCACCAAGCCGATCGACTTCAAGAACAAGGAAGAGGGCTACGCCTCTTTCCATGCCAGCGGCACCGGGCCGTTCATGCTGGTGTCGCGCCAGCCCGACGTGAAGACCGTCTACAAGCGCAACACCGCCTGGTGGGGCAAGTTCGACGGCAACGTGCAAGAGGTCGTCTACACCCCCATCAAGAGCGACGCCACCCGCGTGGCCGCTCTGATCTCGGGAGAGGTCGACTTCATCCTCGACCCGTCGCCGCAAGACCTGCCGCGCCTGCGCAACACCTCGGGCGTGAAGGTGATCGACGGGCCGGAGAACCGCCTCGTCTTCATCGGCATGGACCAGCTGCGCGACGAGTTGCTTTACAGCAGCGTGAAGGGCAAAAATCCGTTCAAAGACGTGCGGGTGCGCAAGGCGCTCTACCAGGCCATCGACATCGAGACCATCAAGACCAAGCTGATGCGTGGCCAGGCCGTGCCCACCGGCGGCATCACGCCGTCACCGCTGGGCGCCTACAACGACGCCGAGATCGAGAAGCGCCTGCCCTACGACCTGGAGGCCGCCAAGAAGCTGATGGCCGAAGCGGGATATCCGCAGGGCTTTGAAGTGACGCTCGACTGCCCCAACAACCGCTACATCAACGACGAAGAGATCTGCCAGACGCTGGCCTCGATGTGGGCCCGGCTGAACGTGAAGATCCGCGTCAACGCGATGCCGCGCTCAGCCTACTTCCCCAAGGTGCAGAAGTACGACACCTCGCTCTACATGCTGGGCTGGGGCGGTGCGATCACGGACGCTGAAACCACGCTCACGCCGGTGCTGCGCGGGCGTGGCGAAGCCGGTGTCGGCTCGTGGAATTTTGGCGGCGCCAAAGATGCCCAACTCGAAGAGCTGGCCGCCGCGTCGAGCAAAGAGGCTGACCCGAAGAAGCGCGAGCAGCTGATCAAGTCGGCGCTCAAGCGACACAACGAACTGGTGCTGAACATCCCGCTGCACCGGCAGGTGATCCCGTGGGCAGCGCGAGCCAACGTCGAGGCCATTCATCGGCCGGACAACTGGCTCGAGTGGCGCTGGGTCACCTTGAAGTAGGCTGCCATGCCAAGCGCCGAAACCCTAGAAAAATTCATCGGCCGCGTTGAGCAAAACGCACATGCCGAAGCGATCGAAGAGTTCTACACCGCCGACGCGACGATGCGTGAGAACCAGGGCCCGCCACGCACCGGCGGGCGCGATGCCCACGTGGCCAACGAGCGCAAGGTGCTGGCACGGGCGAAGTCGATCACCTCACAGTGCGTGCGGCCGGTGATGGTGAACGGCGACCATGTGGCGATCCGCTGGATCTTCCGCTTCGAGTGGCTGGACGGCAGCGTCACCGAGATGGAAGAAGTGGCCTGCCAGCGCTGGGAGGGCGAACGCATGGCTGAGGAGACCTTCTTCTACGACCCAGCGCAGCGCATTCCCAAGAAGCACGCGTGAGCGAACTCAGCGCGTGGCTCGGCGGCGCACGCCGTCGATGTATTTGTGCCCATCGGGCGGCAGCCCGCTGCGCTGCGACTCCCACATCATCTCGCCCAGGCACTCCATCACCTCGTGGTGCGCCTCGTGCGCCGAGCCGCGTTTGGCAGCCAGCAGCTCGTAGGCCTGTTTGATGCCGCGCGGCTGGTCGATGCTGACCTGCTCGCTGATCGACAGATGCATCGACAGGTGCAGAAACGGGTTGGTGCGCCCCGCCTCGACGTGGTAGACCGCGGCCAGTGCCGCTTCCAGTTCGCTCAGCTCGGCGTGGTACTCGGGGTGCTGGTCGATCCAGTCGGCGGCCGCGGTTTCCATCGGCGTGAGCGGCAGGCCCTCGCGGCGTTTGCGGTGGGTGTCGCAGAAGAAGCGGCGAACGTCGTGCTGGGAGGGTGCGAACATCCGGCCATTCTCGCTTCTCTCTCCAATGATCACCGACCCCTGGTTTTATGCCGTGGCCGTGCCCGCGGTGCTGATGATGGGCTTGGCCAAGAGTGGCTTCGGTGCCGGGTTCGGCGCACTGGCCACCCCTTTGATGGCGCTGGCCATTCCGGTACCGCAAGCGGCGGCGATCATGCTGCCGCTGCTGCTGGTGATGGACGCTTTTGGCGTCAAGGCCTTGTGGCATCTGCGCGATCGCAACCTGCTGCGCCTGCTGCTGCCGGCTGGCATGCTGGGCACGCTCACCGGTCTGTTGACCTTCGGCTTGCTGCCCACCCACGTGGTGGCCGGCATCGTGGGGGCACTGACCCTGCTGTTTCTTGCGCAGCGCCTCTTGTTCCCGCCGCACGTGGATGCCCCACCGCCGCCTCGTTGGCTGGGTTTCACGCTCGGCATCGCTTCGGGTTTCACCAGTTTCGTGGCCCACGCTGGCAGCCCGCCCGTGAGCGCCTATGTGCTGCCCTTGCGCCTGCAGCCCATGGTCTTCACGGCCACCATGGCGATCTTCTTCGCGGCGGTGAACCTGTCCAAGATCATTCCCTACGCCTGGCTGGGCCTGATCGACCTGCGCAACATGAGCACCGCGCTCATGCTGATGCCGTTGGCGCCGGTGGGCGTGTGGATCGGCATTCGCCTCGTGCCCCACATCCCGGCCCAGCTTTTTTATCGGCTGGTTTACATCGGCATGTTCCTCACCGGCGTGAAGTTGTTGTGGGACGGATTCCGCGGAATCTAGTTTTTGTATGGTCGTGCGAAAATGCAGGGTTTGTTTTGCTTCCCAGATTCCAAGGAACGACCATGCCCACTCGCAGCTTTTTGATGACCGCCGAAAACATCATGGGGGCCGGCTGCCTGGCCGATGCCATGACGGTGGTGAAGTCACGCGGCTTCAAGCACGCGCTGATCGTGACCGACGCACCCCTCACCGCCCTCGGCGTGACCGAGAAGGTCGCCGCACTGTTGCATGAGCGTGACATCGAGGTGTCGGTGTTCGACGGCGTGCAGCCCAACCCGACCGTCTCCAACGTCGAAGCCGGTCTGGCCGTGCTGCAAAAGGCGGGCGCCGACTGCATCATTTCCCTCGGTGGTGGCTCGCCGCACGATTGCGCCAAGGTCATCGCGGTGCTGGCCACCAACGGCGGCGCAGTGGTGGACTACCGCGGTGCCAACAAGGTGAAAAAGACGCCGCTCCCGTTGGTGTCGGTCAACACCACCGCCGGCACCGCCAGCGAGATCACGCGCTTTGCGGTGATCACCGAAGAGACCCGCCACCTGAAGATGAACATCGTCGATCGCCAGCTCGCCCCGCTGATCTCGGTCAACGACCCCGAGCTGATGCGCGGCATGCCGCCCGCGTTGACGGCCGCAACCGGCATGGACGCGCTGACACACGCCGTCGAGGCCTATGTGTCGATCGTGGCCACGCCCGTGACCGATGCCTGCGCGCTGCATGCCATCAAGCTGATCGGCCAGTTCCTGCCGCGCGCCGTGTCCAACGGCCGCGAAAACATCGAAGCCCGCGAGAACATGACCTACGCGCAGCTGCTCGCCGGCATGGCGTTCAACAACGCCTTCCTCGGCTATGTGCACGCCATGGCGCATCAGCTCGGTGGCCAGTACAACCTGCCGCACGGCGTGTGCAACGCGATGCTGCTGTCGCACGTGCAGGCCGTGAACGCCAGCGCCTGCGCACCGCGCCTGGGCGACGTGGCGCGCGCCCTGGGTGTGGACACCACGGGCCTGAACACCGAGGCGGCCGCACAGGCTGCCGTGAAGGCGATGCACGACCTGGCGCGCGCCGTGGGCATCCCGGCCAAGCTGGCTGACCTGGGTGTGAATCGCGAAGACTTCGCGATGATGGCCGTCAACGCGATGAAAGACGGCTCGGGTGCCACCAACCCGCGCAAGCTGTCGCAGGCGGAGATCGAGGCCATTTACGAAGCGGCGTTCTGAGTCTGGAGATTCTGGCCAGCGGCCGCAGGCACAAGCCTCGGTCGCCTAGACGCTGGCGTTGGGGCGCTTGACCGCGTAGATGTGCCAGACCGCGATGAACATGGCGGCGATCGTGGGGCCGATCACGAAGCCGTTGATGCCGAACACCGCCATGCCACCGAGTGTGGTGATCATCACCACGAAGTCGGGCATGCCGGTGTCTTTGCCCACGAGAAAGGGCCGCATCAGGTTGTCGACCAACCCGATCACCAGCACGCCGTAGGCTGCCAGCGCGAGGCCTTGCCAGAGGGCACCGGTGACGAGGAAATAGAGCGCAACCGGCGCCCACACCAAGGCCGCGCCGACGGCGGGCAGCAGCGAGAGAAAAGCCATCAGCACCGCCCACAGCAAGGCGCCGTTGACTCCGAGGTACCAGAACGCCAGGCCGCCCAGCGCGCCCTGCACGGCTGCCACCAGCAGGTTGCCTTTGACCGTGGCCCGGATCACGGTGGTGAACTTGTCGACCAGTTCCCTCGTGTGCCCGGCTGACAGCGGGATCGCGCGCCGCACGGCTTTCGCCAGGCCCTCGCCGTCGCGAATCAGGAAGAACGCGATGTACACCGTGATGAACAGGTTGGCCACGAACTCGAAGGTGTTCTGGCCGATGCTGAAGGCGCGCGTCGCGACGAACTGGCTGCCCTGCGCTGCCGCCGCTGTGAAACGGCGTTGCAGTGTGTCGAAGTCGGACAGGCCGAAGAGTTCGAGCAGCGACACCGCCGGGGCCGGAAGCGAGTCGAACAGCTGGCGCAGTTGCAGCACCAGGTTCCACTCGCCCGATTGCACGCGTTCGTAGATGCCCATCGCTTCGCGTGCCATCGTGGCGCTGACGATCGCAAACGGCACGATCACCATCACCACCACGACCAGCAGCGTCAACAAGGCTGCCGGCGTGCGCTTGCCCCGCATGCGGGGTAGCAGCCAGCCGTAGAGCGGCGTGAACAGCAGCCCGATGATGCAGGCCCAAAGGATGGTGCCGAAGAAGGGCAGCAGGACCCAGAAGAACGCGATCGACACTGCGATCAGCAGCAGCGGGAAGCCCTTGTTCTCGAGGTAGGCGGGTGCCTTGGTGTCGTTTGGTGGCATGGAGTCCGGGTTTCAGCTTCGCAGGCGCCGTGCGCTCTGCACGGCGAAGTAGAACCACTCGTTGCCCGGGAGGGCGCCCGGGTTCGGGAACACGATGAAGCCATCGGCCGGGGCTCGCACTTCGCTGCTGTCGGCACGTGCGCCGATCAGTTCGCCAGCGCGCAAGGGATCGTAGCTGGCCCAAGCGCGCGCGAAGCGGTCGTCGCTGTGGTGGCGGTCGGTCACCTCGGCCAGGCGCAGGAACTCGATGTCGGTGTTCGCAGCCGGCGCAGGCTCGTCCACCAGCTTCAGATGGGCCAGCGTGTGGCGGATGGCGTGGTAGCCCACCTCGGGCGCTTGCGGGTCGGTGTGCTGGCCGCATTCGAGCGTGATGGCGTAGCCGCCCTGGCTGCGCATGTACTCGGTGGTGCCCACGCCGTAACTCGGGTCGGTGTTGAGCAGTTGCGCGCGCTCGGTGAGTGCGGTGCGTTGCAGGCGGTTCTTGACGCCTGCGGCATAGGTGTCGAGCCAGCCTTCGACGATGCGGCGCGGGCCCAGGCGCAGCGCCAGCGCTTCTTCTTCGGCTGCGTGGGCAAAGGGCTCCAGCGTGCCGCGGTTGTCTTGCGGGCCGATCATCGCGAACGGCTCGCCAGCGGTGTGGAAGGAGTGCAGGTCGAGCAGTACATCGTGTTCGGCCAGCAGCGGACACAAGACGTTGGCGATGCTGTCTTCGAAGTCGTGGGGGGCGGCGTTGGGCCGCAGGTTGCGGTTGAGGTTGCGCTCGCCCATGCGCTGGCCATGCAGATAGGCCAGGGGGTTGGTCACGGGCACGAAGCTCACGCCGCCGCGCACGATCTGCAAGGCGCCGCTGTCGAGCTCGGCCAGCACACGCTCGATGGCGCGTGTGCCGCAGGTTTCGTTGCCATGCACGGCACCCAGCACGATCAGACGTTTGCCGGGCTGCAAGGCCTTGAAGCTGTGGGTGCGCAGGCAGGTGGTCATGGAGGGGGCTGTCGCTTGGGGCATGAATTCCCTGGTTAGTCTTGATGGCTGGGCAAGGAAAGTGCCCGTTAACATAACCGCAAACAAGTCCCAGGAGAAACGCATGCCGGTGATCGTGGTGGCCAATCCGAAGGGTGGGGTGGGGAAAAGCACCCTGTCGACCAACATTGCCGGTTGCCTGGCCCATGCCGGGCACGCGGTGATGCTGGGCGATGTGGACCGCCAGCAGTCGGCGCGCACCTGGCTCTCTCTGCGACCAGACAACCTGCCCAAGATCGCCGGCTGGGACGTGGCCCACGACGAGATCGTGCGCCCGCCCAAGGGCACCACCCACGTGGTGCTCGACACCCCCGCCGGCCTGCACGGCAAGCGTCTCGACGAGGTGATGAAAATCGCCGACAAGGTGATCGTGCCGCTGCAGCCGAGCATCTTCGACATCCATGCCACGCACGCGTTCATCCGCGAGCTGCTGGCGCACCGGCGCAGCGACAAGATCGACGTGGGCGTGGTGGGCATGCGCATGCGTGAGGGCACCATCTCGGCCGACCAGCTCAAGAGCTTTCTTGGCACCTTGGAGACGCCCGTCATCACCTACCTGCGCGACACTCAAAACTACGTTCACCTCGCCGCGCGCGGCCTCACGCTGTGGGACGTGGCGCCCAGCCGGGTCGAGCGTGACATGGCGCAATGGCAACCCCTCATCAGCTGGATCAACGCATGAAGACCTTTGAGAAGATTTCAGACCTGCAAAACCTCGTTGGCCAGGAGCTCGGTGTGAGCGAGTGGATGACCATCACGCAAGAGCAGGTCAACAAGTTTGCCGACGCGACCGGCGACCACCAGTGGATTCACGTCGACCCCGAGCGCGCCAAGGCGGGCCCCTTCGGTGCCCCCATCGCCCACGGCTTTCTCACGCTGAGCCTGCTGCCCGAGATGACGGCCTCGGCCTTTCGCGTCACTGAAACGCGCATGGGCGTCAACTACGGCCTCAACAAGGTGCGCTTCCCCGCCCCGGTGCCTGTGGGCAGCCGTTTGCGAGGCCGCTTCAAGCTGACCGAGTACCTCCCGCTCGAGGGTGGCGCGCAGATGACGGTGGAGTGCACCATGGAGCGTGAAGGATTCGACAAGCCGGTGTGTGTGGCCGAGTCATTGGCCCGCCGATACGCCTAGGGTCTCCCCTCGCGCCCCCCTTCGGAGGGGGCTGGTGGCCACAGCAGCTCGCATACGATCGCACCCGTACACACCTAGGGGGGATAACAATGAAAGTGCTGCTGGTTGATGACCACCCGCTGATTCTTTCGGCGCTGCAAACGGTCATCAAGGGCCTGGGCGACCACGTCAACGTGGTCGGTGCGGGCAGTGCCCGCGCGGCGCGCGAGGCGCTGCTGGCCGAAAACGACTTCGATCTGGTGCTGCTCGACCTGCAGCTCGGTGACGCCGATGGGTTCGATCTGCTGGTCGAGTTTCGCGCCGCCTACCCGGCGCTGCCGGTCGTGGTGGTGTCGGCCTCCGACCGTGCGAGCGACGTGATCCGCTCCATCGACCTGGGCGCCATGGGCTTCGTGCCCAAGCGCTCCACCAACGAAATGCTGTTCGAGGCGCTGCACATGGTGATGTCGGGTGGCATCTATGTGCCGCCGATGAGCATCGGCACCGAACCACCAGCGCAGAGCCGTCGCAGAACCGACGCGCCCGCCAGCCCACTCAACGTGGTCAACCAGGAGGCCACCGACAGCGGCTTCCAGAAGCAACCCAGCCTCGCCTCGCTCGGCCTCACACCGCGCCAGACCGATGTGCTCGCGCTGCTGTTGCAAGGCAACCCCAACAAGCTGATTGCGCGCGAGCTGGGTCTGTCGGTCGAAACCGTCAAGGACCACGTGGCGGCCGTGTTGCGGGCCCTGGGCGTGAGTTCGCGCACCCAGGCCGTGCTGGCTGTCGGCCAGATGAGCCATCAGCACGGTGGCTTCTCGGCCTGGCGCGGCAGCAACAAGCGCTGATCTGTCGCTGAACATGCCCACACCACCGCTCGGCCACGAAAAATCTGCTCCCCTGGGCGATGCGAGTGTGGGCGGAGCCCCGATCGACCCCGCGACCAAGGCCATGCTCGAAGACCAGGCCGCGGCTGAACGCGTGGTCGATATTTACGCCTACCTGCCGACCACCACCGTGGCCATGGTGGTGGGCGTGGCGGTCACCGTGACGCAGTACTGGAAGCTGGTACCTCGCCCCGGCATGGTGGCCTGGCTGGTGGCGCTGTGCATTCTGGGTGTGGTGCGGGCGTTCATGTCGCACGGCTTCAAGCACCGGCCCAACGACGATCGGGAAGCCCTGCTGCGTTGGTACCAGGCCTGGCGTGCCACCACCTTGTGCGCGGGCGCGCTGTGGGGTGTGGCGGCGTGGTTCTTCTATGGGTACGGCAGCCCGACCGAGAAGCTGATCCTGATCCTCACCATCTACAGCTTCTGCATGGCCGGCATGCAGATCCTTTCACCGCAGCACAACACCTTCTACGAGTTCTGCGCGCTGTGCCTGACGCCGCTGATCGTGAGGGTGGCGCTGCCGGGTGACTCCAAGAGCCTCATGCTCGCGGCCTACTTGCTCGTGATCTTTGGCGTGACCTTGCTGCTGGCGCGGCTGTACCGCAAGAACAATGAGGGGCTGATGCAGATCAAGGTGCGGGCCGACCAGCTGCTGATCCAGCTGCGCGCCGAAAAGGCGGCGGCCGACGCCGCACGCCAAGAGGCCGAGGTGGCCAACCGCGCCAAGACGCAGTTTTTCGCCGCAGCCAGCCACGACCTGCGCCAGCCGCTGCACGCCATGGGCTTGTTCGCCGAAGCCCTGCGCCAGCGCAGCCACGACGAAGAAGTGACCCAGCTGGTGGCCAGCATCAACGGCTCGGTCGATGCGCTAGAGGGCCTTTTCTCCGAGCTGCTCGACATCACCCGCATCGACACCGGCGGGGTCGATGTGACGCCCGAACACTTCAACGTCGGTGAAATCTTCCGCAGGCTGCGCCTTCACTTCGAGCCGGTGGCTTTCGAGAAGGGCCTCAGCCTGCGCTTTCGTGGCCAGAGCCACAACATCTTCGCCGACCCGGTGCTGGTCGAGCGCATCTTGCGCAACCTCGTGTCCAACGCCATCCGCTACACCAACGACGGCAGCGTGCTGGTGAGCTGCCGGCGGCGCGAGGGCCGCATGCTGCTGCAGGTGTGGGACACCGGCGTGGGCATCCGCGAGCGCGAGCAGGACCACATCTTCGAAGAGTTCTACCAGGTGCCCTACAACGAGGTGCTGTCGCCGCAGCAGCGTAAGGGCCTGGGGCTGGGGCTGGCCATCGTCAAGCGGCTCACGGGGCTCATCAACGCGCCTTTGTCGCTGCGCTCCGAGCCGGGGCGTGGCTCGGTGTTTTCGCTGGAGCTCTCGCCCGGCAAGACGCCGCGTGCGCGTGGCCCCAGCGACGTGGGCGGCAAGGCGCCGCTCGGCCTCACGCTCGACCACAAGTTCATCGTGGTGGTCGAAGACGAGCCGGCGGTGCGCGGCGGGCTCGAGGTGCTGCTCAAGGGCTGGGGTGCGCAGGTGGCGTCGTTCGAGACGGTCGCTGCCAGCAGCGCCTGGGCGCAGGGAGCCGACCCGGTGGCTCAGCGGCCCGATCTGCTGGTCGTCGACTACCGGCTGGAACACGGCCGCACCGGGGTCGAAGCCATTCACGCGCTGCGGGAAAAGTTCGGCGCCAACGTGCCGGCCATCATGGTCACCGGCAGCACCATGACCGGCCACGAGGCCGAAGCGCAGCAGCACGACTTCCATCTGCTGGTGAAACCGGTGGTGCCCAACAAGCTGCGGGCCATGATCGGCTTCAAGCTCGGCGTGCGCGCGCCGACGAAGGCCTAGAACTCCAGGTTGTCGATCAGGCGGGTGCTGCCCAGACGGGCGGCGCCCAGCACCACCAGGGGTGCCGACGCATCTGCTGCGGCAGGTGCCTGAAGGTCAGCGCGCCGCCGCACCGTCAGGTAGTCAGGCTGCCAGCCCCGCGAGGTCAAGCTCTCACGGGCCTTGGCTTCCAGATCATCAAGTGACGCCGGCTGCGCGCGGTAGCCCTCGGCCAGGCGCTTCAAGGTTTGCGACAGGGCCAGGGCTTCCGTCAACCCGGCCGGGCTCAGGTAGCCGTTGCGCGACGACAAGGCCAGGCCTTGATCGGAGCGGCGAGTCTCGCCACCTTCGATGGTGATGGGCAGGGCGAACTGCTCGACCATGCGGCGGATGACCATCAGCTGCTGGTAGTCCTTCTTGCCGAATACCGCCACCTTGGGCTGCACGATGGTGAAAAGCTTCATCACCACCGTGCTCACACCGGTGAAAAAGCCGGGGCGAAAGTGGCCTTCCAGAATGTCGGCCAGCGCCGGGTCGGGCGTCACCTTGAAGCCCTGCGGCTGCGGGTACATCTCACGCTCGTCGGGGGCGAACACCAGGTCGCAGCCGGCGCCCGTGAGCAGCTCGGCGTCGCGCGCGAGCGTGCGCGGGTAACGGTCGAAGTCTTCGTGCGGCGCAAACTGCAGCCGGTTCACGAAGATGCTCGCCACTACCGGCAGGCCATGTTGTTTGGCCTGGCGCACCAGGGCCAGGTGGCCGTCATGCAGGTTGCCCATGGTGGGCACCAAGGAGCAACTCTGCGGGCCGGGCAAGGCCGCACGCAGCTCGCCGATGGTGTGGAGAATCTTCATCGTCATCAGTAACCGTGCAGGGCGTCGTCCGGGAAGCTGCGTGCCTTCACGTCGACCACATAGCGTTCGATGGCAGCCTGAATCGACGGCGCGCCTTCGAGGAAGTTGCGCACGAAGCGCGGCAGCTTGCCTTGTGTGACGCCGAGCATGTCGTGCATCACCAGCACCTGGCCCGAGCAATCCTTGCTGGCGCCGATGCCGATGGTGGCCATGCTCACCGCTTGCGTGATGTCGCGTGCCAGCGTGGCGGGCACGAGCTCGAGCACGCACATCGCGGCGCCGGCGTCCGACAGCTCGCGCGCATGCTGCTTGAGCGTGGCCGCGCCGTCGGCGCTGCGGCCCTGGATGCGGTAGCCACCAATCGCATGCACCGACTGCGGCGTGAGCCCCAGGTGCGCGCACACCGGCACACCGCGCTCCACCAGGAAGCGCACGGTCTCGGGCGTCCAGCCGCCGCCTTCGAGCTTGACCATCTGCGCGCCGGCCTGCATCAGCACGCCGGCGCTGCGCATGGCCTGCTCTTTCGACTCTTGGTAGCTGCCGAAGGGCATGTCGCCCAGCACGAAGAGGTTGCGGTTGCCGGCGGTCACGCAGCGCAGGTGGTAGGCGGTTTCTTCCAGCGTCACGGGCAGCGTGCTGCTGCGGCCTTGCAGCACCATGCCGAGCGAGTCGCCGATCAGCACGCAGTCGACTCCGGCCGAGTCCATCACCTTCGCAAAGCTGGCGTCGTAGCAGGTGAGCATGGTGATGGGCTCGCCCGCCGCCTGCATCTCGCGCAGGCGGTGCAGCGTCATCGGCTTGCGCTCTTTCGCCGGGGCGGCAGCGCCACCGCCGTAGAGGGTTTGTTCGGCTGCGGTCTTGGTGTTCATGATGTGGTCATCCCCAGCTTGTCGAGCAACTCGCGGTCGGCCTGCACATCGGGGTTGCCGGTGGTCAGGAGCTTGTCGCCGTAGAAGATGGAGTTGGCACCGGCGGCGAAGCAGAGTGTCTGCACCGCTTCGCCCAGCTGCTGGCGGCCCGCCGACAGCCGTACGCGTGACGTGGGCATGGTGATGCGCGCCACCGCGATGGTGCGCACGAACTCCAGCGGGTCGAGCTTGTCTTGCCCGTGCAGCGGCGTGCCTTCGACCTGCACCAGGTTGTTGATGGGCACCGACTCGGGATAGGGGTCGAGGTTGGCCAGCGCGGCGACCAGCCCGGCACGCTGGCTGCGTGTTTCACCCATGCCGACGATGCCGCCGCAGCACACCTTCACGCCCGCACCGCGCACACGCTGCAAGGTGTCGAGGCGGTCTTCGTACTGGCGGGTGCTGATGATGTCGCCGTACTTGTCGGGTGCGGTGTCGATGTTGTGGTTGTAGTAGTCGAGCCCGGCCTCTTGCAGGGTCTCGGCGTGGCCGTCTTCGAGCAGGCCCAGCGTGGCGCAAGTTTCCAGCCCCAGCGATTTGACGGCGCTGATCAGTTCAGCCACTTTTTCCACGTCGCGATCTTTCGGGCCGCGCCAGGCGGCACCCATGCAAAAGCGCGTGGCGCCTGCGGCCTGCGCACGGCGGGCGGCATCGAGCACGGCCTCGGGTTCCATCAGCTTGCTGGCCTCCACGCCGGTGTCGTAGCGCGCGGCCTGCGGGCAGTAGGAGCAGTCTTCGGGGCAGCCGCCGGTCTTGATCGACAAGAGGGTGGAGAGCTGCACCTCGGTGGGGTCGAAATGCTGGCGGTGCACAGTCTGCGCCTGGAACAGCAGCTCGGTGAAGGGCAGGTCGAACAAGGCCTCGATGCCGGTCACCGACCAGCGCTCGGGCACCGTGGCAGGCGCGGGTTTGCGGGCTTGGACACGGATGGCGGTTTCTTGCATGGAAGCGTCTCTGCGGTGGGTTCTGCGGGGGTTCTGGGGTCTATAAGGCGCGCAGTCTAACCAGATGCGCCGCGGTGCGTGCTGCACCGCATCAAGCGGGTTGGTAGGCCAGTCGCACGTAGATGGGCGCAAAGGCTTCGGCCTGGGTCACTTCCAGCAGGTGCTCGCGTGAAAGTTCGAGCATGGCGATGAAGGTCACCACCAGCACCTGCGGGCCGCGGCTTGAGTCGAACAGGTCTTCGAACATGGCAAAGCGCTTGCCCTGCAGGCGGCGCAGCACGATGCTCATGTGCTCGCGCACGCTGAGCTGCTCGCGGGTGATGGTGTGGTGCTGGTTGAGCTTGGCGCGCTTCAAGATGTCTTGCCAGGCGGCACGCAGCTCGTCGGCGTCGACATCGGGGAAGCGCGGCTTGAGCGATTGTTCGATGGTCACCTGCGCACGCAGGAAATCGCGGCCGATCACGGGCAAAGCGTCGAGCCGCGCGGCGGCCAGCTTGATCTGCTCGTATTCAAGCAGGCGGCGCACCAGCTCGGCACGCGGGTCTTCTGGCTCCTGCCCTTCGGCCACCTTCTTCGGCGGCAGCAGCATGCGCGACTTGATCTCGATCAGCATCGCCGCCATCAGCAGGTATTCGCTGGCGAGCTCGAGGTTGGTCTTGCGGATCTGTTCCACATACGCCAGGTACTGGCGCGTCACGCTGGCGAGCGGGATGTCTAGGATGTTGAAATTCTGCTTGCGGATCAGGTAGAGCAGCAAGTCGAGCGGGCCTTCGAAGGCCTCGAGAAACACTTCGAGCGCATCCGGCGGGATGTACAGGTCGTGCGGCATCGTGAACAGCGGCTCGCCATACAGGCGGGCCACGGCCACGTTGTCGACGACGTTGGGCACGTCGGGCGCGATCACCTCGGTACTCACAGCAAGTCAGCTCAGCCCGGCGCCCGGCCGCGCGAAGCCGGGCTGCGCCCCCTAGGGGGGCAGGAGCAACGCGACGTGGGGGTTGTCATGACTAGCGCTTGGTCTGATAGACGTAGGGCTGCTGGGCGACATTTGCATCGCGGTACTCGGCCTGGGTGCTGCGGTCGATCGGTTTGTCCCACAGCAGGGCACGGCCCTGGCGCTGCTCGGCTTCCAGTGTGGGTTTTTTGGCCTTCAACTCCTCGATGAACGAGGTGACGTCGGATTTGTAGGCTTTCCAGAACAGCGGCATGGTGGTCTTGGCGCGCGGGAGCCGGCGGCAGAGTGAAGGCGCGATTTTAGCGGCAGCCCGGCGCTGGCCGCCCGAAGCCGGGCGGCGCCCCCTTGGGGGGCAGGAGCGAAACGACGTGGGGGCGGCCATCACTAGGCCTCTACCCGACGAACACCCTCGGCCTGCTGAAGAAACGGACTGGGTTCGCCCATCATCCAGCGCGCCAATTGGTCCAGCAGGTCAGAGCCCACGCGGTGGGCCGGGAAGTCAGCGGTCACCGTCTCCAGGCAGTCGAGGTTGTTGATCTGGAAGCGCAGCTTGCCTTCGTCGTGGTCGGGCAGCACACGCACCATCAGGCTCAGGTCGGCGACGAAACTGAACCGAACCTCTTCGAGCCGGCCGCTCTCGGGGTGGCGCACCCACTTTGTGTCGGGCGAAATGCCGGCTTGGCGCAGCTTTGATTCGAGGCGCTCGATCTCGGGCGGAAAGTCTTTGCTCATGGTGAGCATGCGGCCCGACTTCTGCAGCGCATGGATCACCAGGTGGTCGTAGACCTCCTGGCCGCGGTGCTGTTTGCGCCGTGCGTCTACGCGGAAGTCGCATCGCTTGAGCCCATCGAGCGGGGTGCTCTTGTCGAGCGAAAAACGCACCGGCGCCGTGGGCTGCAGCACGTTGAGCTGCTGCGCCAGGTCCAGCCAGTAATGCCAGACCGTCTTGCAAGCTGCTTCCACCAGCGCGGCGTTGCGCGCGAGGGTGGCGGTGTCGACGGTCTGTTGTGTCTTCAGCGCATCGGCTTGGCGCTTGAGGTCGTCTAGAAATCCCATTTGAAAGTCTCCCTGTTCCCAGGGAAAAGCATAGCTCAGGCCGGCTCGTTGGCCCGTGACAGGGCGGCCCCCAAATGGGCGGTGAGGTTGGCTTCACCGAGCACGGCGTCGAAGCCGGCGCGGTGGACCAGGGCGCGCGGTTGTTCGTTCAGGTCGCAAAGCACCAGGCGCACACCCTGGCGGCCCAGGGCGCGGTGCAACTGCGTCAACGCGTCGAGCCCGGAGTTGTCCATCGACACCAACTGGTGCATCTCGAGCACGACAGCTCGGGTGCCTTCGGGCAGGGCCTGAGACACGGCCTCGACCTTGCTGACGGCGCCAAAGAAGAGGGCGCCGTAGAGGCGGTAGACGAGCACACCGGGCGGGCTATCGGGGGCCGTCTCGACTCGAAACAACATGCTCATGCGGTAGATGAAGAAGCCGCAGGCCAGCACCAGGCCCACCTGAACCGCCACCGTGAGGTCGAACACCACGGTCAGGAAGAAGGTGCCCAGCAACACCGTGCGGTAGGGCACGCTGAAGTGGCGCAGGCGGGCGAACTCATGCCACTCGCCCATGTTCCAGGCGGCGAACAGCACGATGCCTGCCAGCACCGCCAGCGGCACGTTGGCTGCCAGAGGTGCAGCCACCAGCACGATCAACAGCAAGGTGAACGCATGCACGATGCCGGCGATGGGGCTGAAGGCGCCGGCGCGCACGCTGGTCACCGTGCGGGCGATGGTGCCGGTGGCCGGGATGCCGCCGAAGAAGGGCACCACCATGTTGGCCACGCCCTGCGCCATCAGCTCCTGGTTGGGGTCGTGGCGGGGTCTGTCGATCAGGTTGTCGGCGATGCGCGCGCACAGCAGCGACTCGATGGCGCCCAGGAGTGCAATCGTCAACGTGGGGAACAGCAGCTCCTTGGCGCTTTGCCAGCTGAAAGGCGGCAGCTCAAGCGTGGGCAGGCTTTGTGGAATGCCACCAAAGCGCGTGCCAATCGTTTCGACCGGCAGCTGCAACCCATACGCCAGCACCGACAGGCTCACCAGCGCGATGATGGGGCCGGGCACGCGCGCCGCCGTGCGCAGCGTGCGGCCTTCGAGCAGGGCTGGCGGCAGCATCGAGTTGCTCGCAAACAGCCTGGGCCAGCCCAGCAACATCAACACGCACAGCGCGCCGAGTGCCAAGGCGTAATAGTTCAGGGTGCCGAGGTGCGTGGCCAGTGCGTAGAGCTGCGCAAAAAAGTCGCTGGGCAGCTTGTCGATGCTCAGGCCCAGCAGGTCCTTGACCTGCGAAAACGCGATCAGCACCGCGATACCGTTGGTGAAGCCGATCACGATCGTGACCGGGATGTAGCGCACCAGCGCCCCCAGCTTGAACAGCCCCATCAGGAACAGCAGCATGCCCGCGAGCGCGGTGGCGATCAGCAGGTTGGTCAGCCCATAGCGCTGCACGATGCCGTAGACGATGACGATGAAGGCGCCTGCCGGCCCGCCGATCTGCACGCTGGAGCCGCCCAGCGCCGAGATGATGAAGCCCGCGATGATGGCGGTGAAGATGCCCTGCTCCGGCTTCACGCCCGAGGCGATGGCAAAGGCCATGGCCAGTGGCAAGGCCACGATGCCGACGGTGATGCCGGCGCCGAGGTCGGCGACGAAACGCTGGCGGTTGTAGCCCTTCAGTGCATCCAGCAGACGGGGTCGAAAGGGATGCAGCGAGAAGGACATTGATCAGAAGTGGGCGTCAGCGCACACGCAATCCCGGCGTGGCGCCCGGCCAGGGTTCGAGCACGTACAGGCCGGGGTTGTTCTTTTCATCGGCGTGCGAGGCGGCAAGAACCATGCCCTCACTGATGCCGAACTTCATCTTGCGCGGCGCCAGGTTGGCCACCATGACCGTGAACTTGCCGATCAGGTCTTCGGGCTTGTAGGCCGACTTGATGCCGCTGAAGACGTTGCGTGTTTTGCCCTCGCCCACGTCGAGCGTGAGGCGCAGCAGCTTGTCGGAGCCTTCCACGTGCTCGCAGTTGACGATCTTCGCGATGCGCAGGTCGACCTTGCTGAAGTCGTCGATCTTGATTTCATCGGCCAGCGATTCGCCGCCCGGTGGCGGGGCTTCCACCACGGCCGGCTCGAAGAGGGCGTCGAGCATCTTGGGGTCGACACGTTGCATCACGTGTTTGTATTCGCCGATGGTGTGCGCGCCGAGTGCTCGCGCCGCATCGGCAAAGTTCATCGGCTCCACCTGCAAGAAAGCTTCGACCTGCGCAGCCAGCGCCGGCAAAACCGGTTTCAGGTAGATGGTGAGCAGGCGGAACGCCTCGATGCAGACCGTGCACACATCGTGCAGCACCGCTTCGCGACCCTCTTGTTTGGCCAGCTCCCAGGGCTTGTTCTGGTCGACGTATTCGTTCACGCGGTCAGCCAGCAGCATGATCTCGCGCAGCGCCTTGCCCAGCTCGCGCTCTTCATACAGCTCGGCGATGGTGGCGCGGTGCGCGCGCAGGCCGTCGAGCAGCACACGGCCTTCAACCCCGATGTCGCCGGAGAGCTTGCCGCTGAAGCGCTTGGTGATGAAACCCGCGGCACGGCTCGCGATGTTGACGTACTTGCCGACCAGGTCGGAGTTGACGCGAGCCACGAAATCGTCGGGGTTGAAGTCGATGTCTTCGACCCGCGCGTTGAGCTTGGCGGCGATGTAGTAGCGCAGCCATTCGGCGTTCATGCCGAGCGTCAGGTACTTGAGCGGCGAGATGCCGGTGCCGCGGCTCTTGCTCATCTTCTCGCCGCTGAGCGAGAGGAAGCCGTGCACGTTGATGTGGTTGGGCGTCTTGCGGCCGCTGAAGTGCAGCATGGCCGGCCAGAAGAGGGTGTGGAAGGTGATGATGTCCTTGCCGATGAAGTGCACCTGCTCGACGCTTGGGTCGGCCATGAAGGCGTCGAAGTCGCGCCCGGTTCTGTCGAACAGGTTTTTCAGTGACGCGAGGTAGCCCACCGGCGCGTCGAGCCACACGTAGAAATATTTGCCTGGCGCGTCGGGGATCTCGATGCCGAAGTAGGGTGCGTCGCGAGAGATGTCCCAGTCGTTCAGGCCGACGTGGCCAAGCTCGTCGACGGCGAACCACTCCTTGATCTTGTTCAGCACCTCGGGCTGCAGGCGCCCGGGCGTGGTCGTCCACTGCTGCAAGAACTCGATGCAGCGGTCAGACGAGAGCTGGAAGAAGTAGTGCGAGCTGCTCTTGAGCACCGGCGTGGCGCCGCTCAGCGCGGAGTACGGGTTCTTCAGTTCGGTGGGTGCGTAGACGGCGCCGCAGTTCTCGCAGTTGTCGCCGTACTGGTCTTTGGTGCCGCACTTCGGGCACTCGCCCTTGATGTAGCGGTCGGGCAGGAACATGCTCTTCACGGGGTCGAAGAACTGCTCGATCACGCGCTCGGCGATCAGGCCCTGCTTGCGCAGCGCGCGGTAGATGTCTTGTGCCAGCGCGTGGTTTTCGGGGCCGTCGGTCGAGTGCCAGTTGTCGAAGCCGATGTGAAAACCGTCGAGGTACTGCTTGCGGCCGGCGGCGATCTCGGCCACGAATTGCTGCGGCGTTTTGCCGGCTTTTTCGGCCGCGATCATGATCGGCGCGCCGTGCGCGTCGTCGGCGCAGACGAAGTGCACTTCGTTGCCCAGCATGCGCTGGAAGCGCACCCAGATGTCGGCCTGGATGTACTCCATCATGTGCCCGACGTGGAACGGTGCGTTGGCGTAGGGCAGGGCGGTGGTGACGAAGAGCTTGCGGGTCATCGGGCGGGGCTCGAAACGGGGAAGCGTTCGATTCTAGGCCCGCCACCACGAGCGAGAAGGCCTGTCCTGAGCCCGACGAAGAGCCCTGCGCTAGACTGCCTCGGCCTTCTTTTCCCCTCTGCAAAGCGATTGCCATGGCCATTACCGAAACCGCAGTGCTCGACGCGCTGAAGGGTGTCATCGACCCCAACACCGGCAAAGATTTTGTCAGCACCAAGCAGGTCAAGAACCTGCACATTGCCGGGGACGCCGTCACGTTCGACGTGGAGCTGGGTTACCCCGCCAATAGCCAGATCGAGTCATTGACCGCTGCGCTGACCACGGCAGCCATGGCGGTGCCGGGTGTGGCGCGTGTGCAAGCCCATCTGGCCACCAAGATCGTCGCCCACGCCGTGCAGCGCGGCGTGCAGCTGCTGCCCAACGTGAAGAACATCGTTGCCGTCGCCTCGGGCAAGGGCGGTGTGGGCAAGAGCACCACCGCCGTCAACCTGGCCTTGGCGCTGGCTGCCGAAGGTGCCAGCGTGGGCATTCTCGATGCCGATATTTACGGGCCCAGCCAGCCCATGATGCTGGGCCTGTCGGGCCGGCCCGACAGTGCCGACGGCAAGACCATGGAGCCGATGGAAAACCACGGCGTGCAGGTGATGTCGATCGGCTTCCTGGTCGAGGCCGACAACGCCATGATCTGGCGTGGCCCGATGGCCACCCAGGCGCTGGAGCAACTGCTGCGCCAGACCAACTGGAAGGACCTGGACTACCTCATCGTCGATCTGCCGCCCGGCACCGGCGACATCCAGCTGACGCTCTCGCAGCGCGTGCCGCTCACCGGCGCGGTGATCGTGACGACGCCGCAGGACATCGCCCTGCTCGATGCCAGGAAGGGGATCAAGATGTTCGAGAAGGTCGGGGTGCCGATA
>JACMKJ010000545.1 GCA_014380155.1 Rhizobacter sp.
ACTTCCAGGCTCAAGGCGTGCAGCACGGGCGGCGCCTCAGGTCTGTAGCGGAAGGTGACCTGGTCGAACTGGATGCGGCCCTTGAGCGGCGGAAGCTGCGCGGCAGCAGTCGGCGGCACTTCGGTGCGGGTGTTCAAGATGTCACCGAGGCGGGCCATGGAGATGCCGGTCTGCTGGAAATCGGTCCACAGCTGGGCCATGCGCATGATGGGTTGCGCCACACGCTGGGCAAACATGTTGAAAGCAACAAACTGGCCGACGGTGAGCTGCTGGTCCATCACCAGGCGGACGCCGTACCAGAGGGTGGCAGCGCTGATGAGCTTGCCGATCAAATTGATGCCTTCATGGCCGTAACTGGCGAGCGTGCTGGTCTTGAAGCTGGCCGAGACGTAGGCGGCGAGTTGGTCGTCCCAGCGTTTGGCAATGGCGGGCTCGAGCGCGCTGGCTTTCACGGTCTGGATGCCGGTGACGGTTTCGACGAGAAGCGACTGGTTCTCCGCGCCACGGGCAAACTTCTCGTTCAGGCGGGCGCGCAAGATGGGCATGAGCGTGAGGCTCAGGCCGACGTACAGCGGCAGGCTCACCAGCACGATCAGCGTGAGCGGCACGCTGTAGAGAAACATCACCGCGATGAAGATCACCGAGAACAGCACGTCGAGCACCAGCGTCAGCGCATTGCCGGTGAGAAAGCTGCGAATGTTCTCCAGCTCGCGCACACGGGCCACCGAGTCGCCGACACGCCGCGCCTGGAAGTAGGCCAATGGCAGCTGCAGCAGGTGGCGGAACAGGCGGGCGCCGAGCTCCACGTCGATGCGGCTGGTGGTGTGGCTGAACACATAAGTACGCAGGATCGTCAGCACGCTCTCGAACAGCACCACCACCACCAGGCCGATGATGAGCACGTCGAGTGTGGACATGCCGCGGTGCACCAGCACCTTGTCCATCACCACCTGGAAGAAGAGCGGGCTCACCAGCGCAAAGAGTTGCAGGAAGATCGAGACGACCAGAACCTCGCCCAACAGGCGGCGGTATTTGATGAGGCTGGGGATGAACCAGCTGAAGTCGAAGGTGGCGAGTGCACCGGCCAGCGAGGCGCGGCTCGTGACTAGGATGAGCTGCCCGCTCCACTGTGTCTCGAACACACTGGTCGGCTCGATGATGGGGCGGCCGCCGGCTTCCTGCATTAGCACACGTTGCCCGTCACATTGAGCCAGCACTACCACACGGCCATCGTTCATCAAGGCCAGCGCAGGCAGGGGCGCGCGGTTCAGTCGGTCGATGGGGCTGCGGCTGAGCTTGGCCTTGAGGCCCAGGTGCTTGGCGGCGAGCAGCAGGTCGTCGGTGCTCGGGGAGTGGCTGGGCGGCCAGCCGAGTTGATGCGCCAGGTGCGCAGGCTCGGCGGCGATGTGGTGCAGGCGGGCGATGACGCACAGCGACTGCAACGCACTCCAACCCAACTCGGGCGCTTTGCCACCTGCCGGGAATGAAGGCAACTCAGCGCGCGGCTGTGCCTCGTTGAGAACTTGACCAGACACCTTGAACCCCTCCCCGCCCGTCCATCTTGTGGGGCGGATTGTGCCGTGGCGTGCTCAGCGCCGGTCGACCAGCGCGTGGGCGATGGTGCCCAGGTCCACGTATTCGAGTTCGCTGCCGATGGGCACGCCACGCGCCAGGCGCGTCACGCGCAGGTCGCGCGCCTTGAGCGTCTCGGCCAGCACATGGGCGGTGGCTTCGCCTTCGGCCGTGAAGTTGGTGGCGACGATGACCTCATCCACCGTGCCATCGGCAGCGCGGTCGAGCAGCTGCTGCAAGCCGATGTCTCGCGCGCCGATGCCATCGAGCGGGCTCAGGTGGCCCATCAGCACGAAGTACAAACCGCGGTAACTGCCGGTGCGCTCCATCGCAGCCTGGTCGGCCGGTGTCTCGACCACGCAGAGCAGGCGTTTGTCGCGTGTGTCGTCGAGGCAGGTTCGGCAGACAGGCGCTTCGGTGAAGGTGTGGCAGCGCTCGCAGTGCCGAACGTTGTCGACGGCACCCAGCAGCGACTGGGCCATGCGCCGCGCGCCTTCGCGGTCGTGCTGCAAAAGGTGAAAGGCCATGCGCTGGGCCGACTTCTGGCCGACGCCGGGCAAGCGGCGCAGGGATTCGATCAGCGACTCGAGCGCGGGTTCTGCCATCAGCAGGTCAACATGTTCAGAACGGGAACTTCATGCCGGGAGGCATGGGCATGCCGGCGGTGAGCTTGCCCATCTTCTCTTGCGAGACTTCTTCAGCGCGGCGCAGCCCATCGTTGAAGGCCGCGGCCACCAGGTCTTCGAGCATGTCTTTGTCGTCGGCCAGCAGGCTGGGGTCAATCACCACACGCTTCACGTCGTGCTTGCAGGTCATGGTCACCTTCACCAGGCCTGCACCCGATTGGCCTTCGACCTCGATGGTGGCCAGCTCTTCCTGGGCCTTCTTGAGGTTGTCTTGCATCGCCTGGGCTTGCTTCATCAGGCCGGCGAGTTGGTTTTTCATCATGGGGTGTTCTCCTAATGGGGTTTGACTGAGCCCGGCACGATGCGCGCGGTCTTGAACTGCTGCATCAACGCCTGCACCAGCGGGTCGTTGTGGATGATCTGTTCGGCTTCGTTCTGGCGGCGCGTGCGCTCGGCAGTGGCGCGCTGCGCGGGGGTGTCGCTCGCCACACCGGCTTCAACTTCAACCTGCACAGCATGCAGGAGCAGGTCGGACAGGGCCGCCTGCAGCTTGTCGCGCTGGGCCGGTGCGCGCAAGGTTTCGCGCTCCACGCGCAAGCACCACACGGGCGGCTGGGCGGCTTCGTCGATCGACAAGCATTGCGATTGCATCGCCAGCTCGCGCACCAGGGCGCTGATGCTGGCAGCTTCGGACATCTGGGCCACCACCTGCGCCCAACGGTCGCCTAATGGCGTAGGGGTGAAGGTGGCGACCGGCGGCCGGGCGGGTTCTGGTTCTCGCACGGCAACCGGCACCGCGGGGGCTTCATCTTCGTACGGCACATCGACCCACGGAGGCGGCTCGCTGCTGGTGGGCGCACTCGCACGAGCCACCGGTGCGGGTGCCACCACGGCAGGCCTCGCCGGGGCAACAACGGGTTTGCTCATCATCGGGGCGGCAACCGGCTTGGTCACGGCCGGCGAGGCGGCATGCTGCGGCGAGGTGCCTGCACCAGCCGGCCGAAACGCCAGCATGCGCAACAGCACCATCACCAGGCCGCTGTATTCGTCAGGAGCCAAGCCCAGCTCGGCCCGCCCGTGCAGCACGATGCTGTAAAGAAACTGCGTCTCATCAGGTGCCAGCAAGCCAGCCAGGCGTGCAGCGGTGGGCGCGTCGGGGTCGCTCTCGTCGAGCGCATCGGGCACGGCTTGAAGCACCGCCATCTGCTGCAACAGCGCGGCCATTTCTTCCAGCGTGCCGGTGGCCGACAAGCCCAGGCCGCGCAGCCCATCGACCGCCGCAATCACCTCGGCGCCCTGCCCTGCGGCGAGCGCTTCGACCAGGCGCACCGCATGGCTGCGATCGACCGCCCCCAGCATCTGGCGGACACCCGCTTCGGTGAGGCTGCCCGCGCCAAAGGCGATGGCCTGGTCGGTGAGCGACAAGGCATCGCGCATGGAACCTCGCGCCCCACGCGCCAGCAGGCGCAGCGCGCCGGGTTCGGCTTGGATCTTCTCGGCGGCCAGCACGGTGCTCAGGTGCTCTTGCACCGTCTGCGGCGCCATCGGCCGCAGGTTGAACTGCAGGCAGCGCGAGAGCACCGTGGGCGGCACCTTCTGGGGGTCGGTCGTGGCCAACACGAACTTTAGGTACTCGGGCGGCTCTTCCAGCGTCTTGAGCATCGCGTTGAACGCGGTGTTCGAGAGCATGTGAACTTCGTCGATGAGATACACCTTGAAGCGGCCCAGCACCGGCTTGTAGACCGCCTGGTCGAGAAGCTGCGAGATCTCTTCGACGCCACGGTTGGAGGCCGCATCGAGCTCCACGTAGTCGACAAAACGGCCGCTGTCGATGTCTCGGCAGGCATCGCACACGCCACACGGGTGAGCCGTGATGCCGCCGGTGCCATCGGGCCCGGTGCAGTTGAGCGCCTTGGCCAGGATGCGCGAGACCGAGGTCTTGCCCACGCCTCGCGTGCCGGTGAACAAATAGGCGTGGTGCAGGCGCTGCTGCGTGAGTGCATTGGTGAGCGCCTTGACCACGTGCTCCTGGCCGACCAGCGCTTCAAAGTCACGCGATCGGTACTTGCGGGCCAGGACGAGGTAAGACATGGCTTGATTCTACGGTTGCACCACCGGGCCTTCGGGCCAGTGCCGGATAATCTGCGTTTTCCAAAAGCGCTGCCCTCGATGAACCCCAAGACTGCCGCTACCGACACCCTGAGCTACGAACAAGCGGGCGTCAACTACGACCTGATCGACCCGCTGAAGGTGGCCGCGCAACGCGCCGCCAAGGAGACCGGCGCCCACCTGCTAGCGCATGGTTTCAGTGAAGTGCAAGCCTCGCGCGGTGAATCGGCCTATGTGGTCGACGTGGGCCCGTTCTACATCGCATCCATCGTCGAGTGCCTGGGCTCCAAGGCCCTGGTGGCCGACGAGATGAAGGCCCTCACTGGCAAGAGCTATTACGACAGCATTGCCCAAGACACCATCGCGATGGCGATCAACGACCTCATCACGGTCGGCGCCACACCGCTGGTGGTGCAAGCGTATTGGGCCGCGGGTGGCTCCGACTGGTTTTCCGACGCGCAGCGTGCACAAGCCCTGGTGGCCGGCTGGAAGCGGGCCTGCGACGTCTGCAGCGTGGCCTGGGGAGGCGGCGAAACGCCCGCGCTGGCCGGCATCGTGGCCGACGGCCGCATCGACCTGGCGGCCAGTTGCACCGGCCTCATCAACCCAAAGGAGCGTTTGTCGGTGGGCGACAAGCTCGCCCCGGGTGATGCCATCGTGCTGCTCGCGTCCAGCGGCATTCACGCCAACGGCCTGAGCCTTGCGCGCAAATTGGTCGAGCGTTTGCCACAGGGTTACCTGACAGAAGTGCAGCCCGGCTTGAGCTATGGCGATGCGCTGCTCGCGCCCACCGTGCTGTATTCACCGGTCACCGAAGCGCTTTACAAGGCCGGCATCACGCCGAACTACTGCGCCAACATCACCGGCCACGGCTGGCGCAAGCTGCTGCGCCACCCGGCCATTCACACCTACCGCATCCACAGCGTGCCCGAGGTGACACCCGTGCTGAGATTCATTCAGCAACATGCCAAACAAGACGACCAAGAGGCCTACAGCACGCTCAACATGGGCGCGGGCTTTGCGTTGTTCGTGAAGGCGGAAGACGCCGAGCGCACGGTGCAGGTGGCGCAGGCACAAGGCGTCAAGGCCTTGATCGCAGGCCGTGTAGAGGCGGGCCCGAAGAAGCTCATCATCGAGCCGCTGAACATCGAGTTTGGAGACGACGCGCTGCAATTGCGTTGAGTTCCACAAGCCCTTTTGGGGCCGACTCATCCGACTCGTCCCCTACAATCACCGGTGACGGGCCTCCCCGCATGGAAGCGCGCCCAAACGGGTCAGGTTGGGAACGAAGCAGCCCTAAGCGTTGCAACCAGTGCCGGGGGTAAGGCTCGTCACCCTCCTCCCCGTCAAGCGACAGCCGAATCGGCAACTCAGTCGGTCAGGGCGAAGCATCGAATGCGCGTGGCAGCGCTTGCCGGCCCCGGCACGGTCACATCGTCGGGCGGCGGGCAAGAGGTGCCGGCGCGCATCAGGTTGTGCAACACCAGCCCGTCTTCATCGTCCAGCACTTCAGCGAGAAAGCGGTGGTCTTGGCCGAACAGCAAGGCGCGTGTGGCGCGGTCGCTGCCCAGCAAGATGAGGTATTTGGCGGTGTGCTCGGTGCCGTGGTGCTTGATCGGGTTCATGTCTTCTCGTACGTACTCGCAAAGGATCGATTGCGGCGCTCACGCGCGCTTCGATTTCCGGGGGATTGGCGCAGCGGGTTCTTTCTGGCGCTGGTAGGCCTTTTCCATCGGCACGCCGCGGTCGGTGTCCACGCGCCCAGCCATCACGTCGTCGTGGGCTTGCTGGATGATCGGCTGCACTTCTTCACTGATCTGGCTATCGGACGACTCGTCGCGCTCGTGCGGAAGCCGGGGCACCGGCTTGTCGTGGATCGACGGGCTGGTCCGCCCGGAACGCTTGGCCTTCACCTCGCATCCCCAGGGTCTTCACCCTTGGAACGCGATTTGCCAATCTCTTCCGCCTGCTTCAGTTCTTCAGCTTCTTTGGGATCGTGCGGCTTGGCCTTGCGTGCAGCCTCGTCCACCTTGCCCGATTGGGCAAAGTCTTGGGCCGACTTGTCGTAGCGACGAGCTGCTTCATAGTCGCCTTCGCCTTGAATCTTGCCGCTCGTGCCGGCCCCCGTCTTGGGTGTCGTTGCTTTCATGGTGTTCTCCTTTTGGGGAGTGAATGTGAGAAGGCAACGATAGGCAGGCGAGTCGACCATCGCCACCGGTGGCCCGCGCAAACGCGGGTCGGATCGAGGGCAAGCGCAGGGTAGGAGGAGTCCGACCTTCCGGTTTAGGGCGAGAGGTCGCAGCGAGGCAGCAGCTCAAAAAATGCGGATGCGGCGGCATCGCCCTGCAGGCCCGCTTCATCGAAGAAGATATCGAGCGCCGATGCATCGCAGTAGCCGCTGCACCATTGCTTCTGACGCCTGGGCGCGCCGCCCGTTGAAATGTGCAACACCCGCAGGCCGGTGTGGCGGGCGTCCGCCTCGACGTCGCGGTACACCGCCGAGATGTCGAGCACCGGGCCTTCCAACAGTTCGCAGAAGCGCTCGCCATCGAAGATGACGGCACCCGTCAGGCCCAGCGTGGCGTTGCGTTGGCGCGATGTCTGCCAGATGTCCTTGACGACGCTCAGGCTGGTTTCAGGCGCCAGCCAGCTGACCCACAAGACGCAGGAAACGAGATCGGTCGCTGACATGGGGCGTGCGGTTTCACAATACATAGCGCAATCTAGCCGCGGCGTTCTGGGGCCGCTGTGTCGAATGACATAGCGTTGTGTGGCCGATACTTGCTCACCATGGGGCTCAAAGGGAGAACGGCATGAAGGAGGTGAGCTGCAAGGACTGCCCGCTGCGCACGCTGCAGCTGTTCATGCCGCATGCAGACGACGATGTTGTGCTGATCCAGTCGCTCAAACGGGGCCAGGTGGGCCTGGGCGCCGGGCAGGACATCATTCACGAGGGCCAGACCGATGCGCCGCTTTACACCCTGTGGTCGGGCTGGGCCTTTCGCTACAAGACGCTGACCGACGGGCGTCGGCAGATTCTCAACTTCCTGCTGCCGGGCGACTTCATCGGCGTGCAGCAGAAGATGTCTGATGCGCTCTCGCATGGTGTGCAGGCGCTCAGCGATGTGCAGCTGTGCGTGTTCTCACGCGACACCCTGTGGCAGCTTCACCGCACCATGCCCCACATGGGCTTCAACCTCACCTGGCTGATCGCGCAGGAGCAGTCGCTGGTCGACGATGGTTTGCTGTCGGTCGGGCGGCGCAGCGCCGAAGAGCGCGTGGCGGTGCTGCTCATCCTGCTGTTCAAGCGGGCGGCTGCGATGTTTCCCGACGCGGGAGCGGGCGGAGTGCCTTTTCCGTTGACCCAGCAGCACGTCGCCGACGCGCTGGGTTTGTCGCTCGTGCACACCAACAAGACCCTGCGCAAGCTCGAGCGCCGCGGCCTGCACCGCATCGAGAACGGCTTGCTGTTCTTGAAAGACAGCACCGCGCTGGCCCGCACTGCGGCGCTGTATGGCGACGGCAAGCCGCCGCAACGCCCGCTCGTCTGAGCGGGCGGCGCACTCGGCGCTGACGACCGACAAATGAAAAAACGGCAGGCCGGAAGGCCTGCCGTTGTCACGCGAGAAGCGCAGCGGCTGGGATCAGCGGATCCAACGCCCGCCCGGGCCCACGATGGCAATCTCGACAAACGCCGAACCGTGGTGCTTGTTGGGGCCAAAGCTCACCGGGAAGCCACCCGGGTCGTACTTGTTCATGCCCTCGATCGCCCTGACGATGCTGGCAGAGGTGATCTGCTTGCCGGCGCGGCGAATCACTTCGAGAAGAATGCGCATGTTCACGTAGCCGAACATGTGGTCGTAGCCCACCTCAATGCCGGCACGTGAAGCCTCGGCCGCCAGGTCGCGCGTGAGCGCCGTGGTCTGGCGAAACGGGTAAGGCGCGATCTGCGTGAAAGCCAGGCCGCGTGCGTCATCGCCCATGGCCTTGAGAAGCGCCGGCGAATTGGCGATCGACACGGCGTAGATCGGCACGCCCACATAGGCACGCACCGCCTTCACGAACGGGATCATCGACGGGCCGAAGGCCATGAACATGACGGCCTGCGGCTTGGCGGCGGCCAGCGACTGCGCGCACGCCACGGCATCGCTGCCGTTGGCTTCGAGCGGCACCATGGCCACCAGGTTGGCGCCCAGTTCCTTGGCCACTTCTTCGACCACCGGCTTCATCATCTGGCCGAAGGGAGCGTTCTGGTAGACCAGCCCGATGTTGGGCTTTTGCAGCGTGACCAGGTTGCGCACCATCTGCGCGATCTCGTCGCGATAGCTCGCCATGGTGGTGAAGAAATACGGGTGCTGCTTCGCGCGCAGCGCGGGCAAGCCGGTGTACACGCCGATCAGCGGCACCTTCTTCTCCAGCAGGATCGGCAGCACGGCGCCGACGTTCGGTGAGCTCGCGAGACCAAACAGTGCAACGACCTTTTCCTTGTCTATCAGCGTGTTGACGTTTTCAACGCACTTCTTGGCGTCGTAGGCGTCATCGAGCGTGATCAGCTTGACCGGGCGACCCTGGATGCCGCCCTTGCGGTTGACTTCGTCGATGGCCAACTGTTGGCCCTTGACCACCGGCAGGAAGGTCGGGCCCAGCGGGCCGGTCAGGTGGGCGCTCTGCCCGATTCGAATCTCGTTGCCACCCGAGGCGGCCGCCGTGGAGGCAGCGCTGTCTTGCGCCCTGAGTGGCATGGCGGCCAAGGCGCTCGCGGCACCCACGGCGCTCAACACGTGACGGCGGTTCCATTGCGGTTTGCTCATGTTCTTGTCTCCTGGTTGATTCAAATCGTTGACGGGTGTGAATGTGCCATCGCGTAACAGCGGCTTACAAGAGGGTGATCCTTCTCTAGAGCACCAAGCTCAGACCGACCGTGACAGGCATCACGGCAGAATTCAACGAACGTTCAAAAACGTACGAACGGGTGAATGCACACCCTCACTCAAACCGCTTCAGGTGGCTTGTTTGAAGGCCATCACGGCCTGGTTGCGCAGGGTGCGCAAGAGTGAGAGTTCCTTCTCGCCCAACTCGATCGCGCCCGGCTGCGCCTTGTCGGCATAGATCAGCGCAAAGGGCGCGCCCTTCATCAGCAAGGGCAGCAGCAGGAACGCCGGCGCATTCACGCCCTGGCGGTACCAGAGCGGCAGGCGCGCCGCGATCTGCGGCACCGTGGCGTCGGCGATCAGCGTGTCGGCGCCCTTGGCACACACGGCACCAAAGAGATCGATGGGTGCACCCGGCACCGGCTTGAGCGGCACCTTGAACTTGGGCGCCACCTGCTCCACGCCCTCACCCAGGCCGAAGCGGCCGGTGAGGGTCTCGGTCTTGGGGTCGCGCAGGCAAAAGATGATGCGGCGAAAGCCCAGCGCGCGCAGCATGGTCTCGAGGATCATGCGCAGCACTTCGTTGAGCTTGAAGTCTTCGACCATGGTGTTGGTGATGTCCTGGATGCCGGCGGCCAGCATGTTGGCCGCAGCCTCATGGTCGAAAGCCGGTTGCGCGTTGGGCAACACATGCTCGGGCGTCACCGGCATGGTCGCCTGCAAGGCGTGCTCGGTCAGGCTGTCGTGTTCGATGGACACGGCAGTGCCGTTGCCTGGCTGCTCCAGCAGGCGGCGCATCGGTGAGCCGGGCTGCACCTGCAGATTCATCGCCTGCGCCAGCTCGATCAGGCGCTGCTGCGCGAGAACGGCGGCCGCCTGCATGTCGCGCACGCTCAGGCCCAGGGCCTTGCTGTAGCGTTCGGCCGAGGCTGCAATGGCAGCGCTGGCACGGCCAGGCTCGGCTTTCATCAAGGCATCGGTCACCTCGTTGGCCGCCGCAGCGGCCCACTGCACACGCTCGCTTTTGTCGCAGGCGCGGTTGGGCGGCTCGCCACCGGGCCGGCGCATGCAGCGCTGCAACCCGTCGGGCAGGCCCCAGGTCTTGGCCACACCGAGGCCCAGCTCTTCGAAGCTCAGGCCGAGCACCGTGATCGACGCGGCATGTTCGGCATTCACGTTGCGCTTTGAGTTGGGGGCTTTGGCACTGGCGGCCGCTACCAGGCTGCGCACCTGGCGCGCTTCGTCGGGGAAATAAAACTCGGTGAGCAAGCGCCCGAGGTTCTGGAAGGTCGCGCCGATGAAGGCTTCTTCGCCCTCACGCTGCGCACCACACAACTCACTGGCCAACGAGCCGGCCATCAGCGATCGCAGAAACTCTTCTTTCAGCTGGTTGGCGTGCGCCTTGTCGTGCATGTGCTCCAGCAGCACCAGGCTCAAGGCCATGTTGCGGATGCCGGCAAAACCGATCAGCGCCACTGCACGCGAGACGGTGCTGATGTTGCCGCCGCCCGCGCTGCTGTAGCGCGCGGTGTTGACCATGCGCAAGAGCTTGTTGGTCAGCGCCACGTCTTTCAAGATCTCGCCCGACAGGCTGGCCAGGCTCTCGTTTTCCGAGTTGGCCACACGCTGGATGCGGCCGACCGAATCAGACAGCGCCGGAAAGTCGCTCTTGTGGCGCATGCGGCGCAGCAAGAAGTCGAGCGTGCCGTTGGCGTTGCCCGCTGGCGTTGCTTCGGAACCAGGCGCGGGCGCCAGCCACTGCTGCAGCGCGTCGCGCAAGTCGGCCGCGCTGGTGAACCGTTTTGAAGGGTCGCGCGCCAGGCTGCGCAGCACGATGGCGCGCAAGCCGTCGTCGGCATCGGGCGCGGCACCGGGCGGCAAGGCCAGGTCTTCGTGGGCCACGCGGTACATCGCGCGGAACGGGTCTTTTTCGGCGATGAGTTGTTTGCCGCTCAGCATCTCGGCCAGCACCATGCCCGCGGAAAACACATCCATGCCCGGCGAGGGTTTCATGCCGTGGGTGGCTTCGGGCGACATATAGCCCGGGGTGCCCACCACCTGCTGCTGGCTGGCCGCGTCTTGCATGCGCGCGGCAATGCCGAAATCCATCACCCGCGCACGGCCGTTGCCGTCGACGAGGATGTTGCTGGGCTTCAGATCGCGGTGCACCACACCGGCGGTGTGCGCCACCTGCAGGGCGTCGAGCACCCCGACCATCATCTCCACCGCTTCACGCGCCGGCAGAGCGCCGCGCGCGCGCAGGTGCGCCGTGAGCGTGCGGCCGGGCACGTACTCGAACACGAGGTAAGGCTGGTTGTTGTGGGTGTCGGCTTCGAACACCGGCACGATGTGCGGGTGGTTCAAGCGGCTCACGTGGCGGGCCTCTTGCAGCCATTGGTCCACGCTGAGTGTGTTGGCGCCGGGATGCATCAGCTTCACGGCCACCTCTCGCTCCAGGCGCGGGTCGAAGGCCAGCCACACCGTGGCCTGCGCGCCTTTGCCCA
Source organism: Rhizobacter sp. (assembly GCA_014380155.1). GTDB lineage: Bacteria > Pseudomonadota > Gammaproteobacteria > Burkholderiales > Burkholderiaceae_C > Rhizobacter. The sequence goes on from JACMKJ010000545.1 coordinate 11,683, forward strand.
GCTCGCGGCGCAGCTCGAAGCGGCCGAGGGTGTCGACGGAGATGGCAGCGGCCATGGGCGTCAGCTTCTGCGCGAGGCCAGCAAGGCCGAGAACTCGGTCGTGCCGGGGTCACCTTGTTCGGCATGTTCACGCGCCGGTGCGCGCGGCACTGCAGCCGAGGGGCCGCTGCGCAAGCTGCCCTTGGCGGCCTGCACGCCCTCGGTGATGTCTTTGACGGTGATCGACAGCGCCTTGCCGTAACGCTGGGCCACGTTGTTGAGCGCCGGCCCCACACGCGTGGCGGGTGTCAGAGAGAGGGCGTCGACCGATTCGTTGGCCGCGCTCGCGGCGAGGCGCAGCATGTCGCTGTCGCTGTCGGCCACCCGCACCGGGCGGCTGATGGGCAGGCGGCGAACCATGTGCAACACGTCGTCGCTCAAGCCCCAGTGTTTGGCCACTGCGGCACCCAGGGCTTCGATGTCGACCCCCAACACGGCGAACGAAGCGCCCTCTTCCGTCATGCCGGGCAGCTCGGGCTCGCCGGGTTCGGCGGCCGGCGCGCTTTGCATCAGCTGGCGGATCTGCTCGGCTTCTTCAGGAAAGTGGTACTGCACCATCAGCCGCCCCAGGTTTTGCAGGATGGCAATCAGGTAGACCACCTCGGGGTCATAGCCCGCCGGCCGCAGGGCTTGCGCGGTGTGGCCGACCAGGCGCACTCGTTCCATCAGGCGTTGCAAGGCGGCGGCATGTGGTTCGGACAGCGGCCCCGGCCACGCGCGCAGCGAGGCAGCCGCCTGGCGCACGCCCTTCAGGCCGACCAGCGCAATCGCGCGGCGAATCGTCAGCACCGGCCCGTTGCCGGCGACCTGCGTGCCTTGCACCTGCGCCGAGTTGACAGTGCGCAGCAGCTCGAAGCTGAGCCCCATGTCTTGCAGGATCTGCTCGGCCATCTCGTCGGTACGCTGGCTTTCTGCCACGGCCAGGCGCGCCACGCGGGCTCCCACGCCGGGCGCGGCAGGCAGGTGCCCGACGCTGCGCAAGCGGTCGATTAACAGCGCGAGCGCGCCGCCATCGGCCTGGGCAGCGGCTTCACGCCAGCCGTTGAGCGCGGCCAGCAGGGTGCGCGCGTTGTGATAACGCTGGCGCTCTTGTGCGGTGGTGGCTCGGTTGGCGATGGCACGCAGCGCCTCGGGCACCGGTTGCGGTGTGGTCCAGGGCAGGCGCAGCATCTCGCGGCCCTGCGGCGGCAGGCGCTGGATCACGCGGCCGGTGTCGGGTTCGTCGAGTGCGGGGGCAGCGGTCAGCAGGTGGTGCAGCAAGACACCGGCGCAAAGCACGTCGCGCACCGCCGACTCGCGCGCCAGGCGCAGGCGGTTCGGGTCGAGCGGCATCGCGCGGTCGTTGGCATGGTCGGAGCTGGCGACGGCGCTGAGGCTGGCGCCCACCGCCATCACGCGCACCGTGCCTTGTTCGCTCACCAGGAGCTGGTGCAACTGCACGTCGCCATGGGCCAGACCGGCTTCGTGGGCGAACGCCAGGCCTTCCAGTGCCTGGGTCAACCAGCCCACGGCCTCGTCGGGCGGCAGCTGGCGTTGTGTGGCCAGGCGCTCGCCGAGGGTCTGGCCGAGGGCCCTGTCAACGGCGATGTAAGGCCAGTGGTCTTGCACACCCACCTCGACCACATGGGCCAGGTTGGGGTGGTTCAGGCGGGCAGCGTGTTTGGCGTCGGCCAGCCACAGCTCGAGTGCGGCGGCGGTGGGCGGCTGCACGCGCGGCAGGGTCAGCAACAGCTCGTAGGTGGAGCGTGGGTCAAGTGCCAGCCAGAGCATGGTGCGATCGCTCTTGCCCAGCAACTGGCGCAGCTCGAAGCGCCCGAACGCCCGGGTGGGGGTCGGCTTGGGGCTGGAGTGTTCCGGTTCAAGCATGAAGGCGCATCGGTGCTGGCGCGCAAATGGGGCACGCCACCCAATTGGACGGCCCCGCCACATGGCGCAAAGCGCGGATCAGCTGCCCAAAGACACACCAATTCGCGCCTGCCTGCTGCTGCCCAGTGTGCGCTTCAGGCTGGCAAAGTCATGTGATTTCGATCACGTTTCCATGGCCATTGATGAGCGCGCAGCGCACCGGCTCGCCCGGCTGCAAGGCGGCCACAGCGCGGCGGTAACGCAGCATCTGATCACGGTAGCCTGCTTCCGCTTCCGGCCGCAGCGCGAGCTTGTAATCGAGCACCCACCAGGCGCTTTCACCGCCCTGCTCCAGCTGCACAAGCCGGTCGATTCGCAGCAGCTCCCCGGCGTCGGCCACCGGCACCTCGTTGCCCGCCCAGCGCAAGCCGGGGCCGGTAAAAAACGGCCGGCAAGCCGGGCTGCGCCAGATGGCACCGGCCACCCGCACAACTTCAGCAGGCGGCGCGTCGAACTCCAACGCGGCGGCGCTTGCCAGGGTGTCGAGGTCCACGCCGGGCGATGCGGCGGCGCTGGCCCATTCGAGTGTGCGGTGCACTGCCTGGCCCAGGCGCGAGGCTTCGCTGTCGGGCTCTCGTTCGGCCTTTGGCGACGCAGGTGGCGCAGCCCAGGCCGGCAGTGCGTGCAGCACGATCGCTTGTTCGGACACAGCAGTTTCAGCCGCATGCGCCGCAGCGGGCTCCCAAGGTCGCACCAGGTTTTCAACCCGCTGCCACCACGAAGCTGCCTTGAGGTACGGCTCGGTGCGGCTGAACACCAGGCGCTCCTTGGCACGCGTCATGGCCACGTAAAGGCCGTTGAGTTCTTCACGCTGGCGGGCGGTCTTTTCCCTGTCGAGCAAGGTCTGCAGCGACGGCGGGCACCTGGCTTCCGAATAGATGAAGGCACAGCGTGTGGGTCGGTCGGCTTCGACCGGCCAGTCGACCAGCAAGGTGGCGGTGTCGGGCTTGCTGGCTTCGGGCTGGGCGTCCATCACGAACACCACCTTGGCCTCCAGCCCCTTGGCGCCGTGCACCGTGAGCAGTTGCACTGCGTCAGCCTGCACGGGCGCCGCCACCTTGATGGCGCGGCGTTTGAGCGCGCGAACAAAGTTGTAGGGCGTGGCATAACGCGCGCCGTCGAGCATCAGCGCCTGGCTCAGCAGTGCATCAACGGCATCGAGCGCCGCCAAACGCCGCTCGGGCGGCACCACCGCAACCATGCGCTCGCGGTACTGGCCCTCGCTGACGATGAGGTCGAGCAGGTCGTGCGGTGGCAGCTGCTGGGCGGCGTCGCGCCACGCGCCCAACAATCGGGCCGCTCGCTGCAAGGCCGGGCTGTACGTGGTTTGCATCAGCGCGGCCCACCAGTCGCCGCTGTCTGCGGCGGCGTGTGCAAGCGCCACCAGGTCGTCGTCGCTCGCGCCAAACACCGGGCTGCGCAGGGCATGCGACAGCGACAGGCGGTGCGAGGGCGAGGCCAGCACGTCGAGCACCGCCACCAGGTCACGGACCTCGGGCGCGTCCATCAACGAAAAATCTTCGGCCGCCGCGAAGGGCACATGCAGGTTTTGCAGCGCCTGCGCCGCCAGCCGCAACGAAGCGCGCTTGCGACACAACACAAACACCTCGCCGGCACGCGCCTGGCCACTGCGCAAAAGCTCGTGGATGGCCTGTGCGACCCAGCGCGCCTCTTGTTCGCGCAGCAAGGCTTCGGGCTCGTGGCGCGGGGTGGTGAGGCTGTCGCGCCATTCGAGCGAGGCGGCCGCGTTCCTGCTCTCTTTCTCGGCACGCAGCACGGCCGGCAGGGCCGACAAGCCGGCACCGGCTGTCTCACCCAACTCGGTGGTGTGCTCGCGGTAGTCGTCGTATTCACCCAGCCGCTGCGCCGCGGCGAACACCTTGTTGACCGCGTGCAGCACCTCGGGCGCATTGCGCCGCGTGTGGTCGCAGGCCAGCCAGGCGCCGCCCAAACCGTCGCTCACGAACTCGCGAGCTGCCGCGAACACACGCGGCTCGGCGCGGCGAAAGCGGTAGATGCTTTGTTTGGGGTCACCGACGATGAAGACACCCGGCGGGCGCCCCCCACTCTGGCCGCCACCCGCGCCGGCATAGGCCGACAGCCAGCTGAGCAGCGCATGCCACTGCAGCGGGCTGGTGTCTTGAAACTCGTCAATCAACACGTGCCGAATGCGTGTGTCCAGCCGCTCCTGCACCCAGCCCGAGAGCGTGGCGTCGCGCAACAAGGCCAAGGCACAGCGCTCCAGGTCGGCCATGTCGGCCAGGCCGCGCGAGCGTTTGTAGGCCGTCAGCTCGCGCAGCAGCACGCGGGAGAGCCGCACCAGGCGCAGGTGCTCGAGGTGGGCATCGTGTTGCTGCACCTGCGAGGCGATGGCTTCGATCTCATCCTGCGTGGCGGCGAGATGCGGCACCTGGCCGAGCTTGCGTGGCGTGCCGGCTTTCGTGAACAGCGAGTCACGGACTTCCTTGTAGATCGCCAGCGAATCGTTCATGGCCAACGCCATCACGAGGCCGGTGGCGGCTTCCTGTGCCTTTGCGCCGCCGAGCGCCAGCGCAATGGCCAGCTCGCGCAAGCTCGTGCGCCAGATTGCCCCCTGCAGCACGAGCGTGGGGTGACCTTCACAGGCGGGCGCGGGCACGCTCGACTCCAGCACACCGGCTTCGTCGGCCAGCTCAAGCTCGACACGCTTGTTCAGCGCTGCGTCCAGCCACACCCGCACCTGGTCGCGGCCACGCTGCTGCACCAGGGCCGTGTGGTCGGCGCGCAAGGCTTCGTCGGCCAGAACGGCGGTGTGAAAGCGGCGAAACACCGCGGCGCGGTGGTCTTCGAGGTCTTCCATCAGCGTCATGCCCGAGGCCAGGCCCAGCTCAGCGAGCAGGTCGAGCGGCGCAGCGCGCAGCAGCTGCGAGAACCAGGCGTGGAAAGTGCGTATCTCGACAGATCGCCCGCCCACCAGCAGGCTCTCGTACAGATGAGCCAGCTTGGGCGCCAGCAGCCGCGCTTGCGCGGTTGGCACGCCGCGCATCACCAGCTCGTGGGCGCGCTGTTCGTCAGTGAACTCCGGCGCAGCAAACTCCCGCAGCCACTCGGCCAGCCGGGCGCGCATCTCGCCGGCGGCCTTGCGGGTGAAGGTGATGGCCAGGATCTCTTGCGGCTGCGCCCCTTCGAGCAATGCCCGCAATATGCGCGACACCAGCATCCAGGTCTTGCCTGCTCCGGCGCACGCCTCGACCACCACGCTGCGCTGCGGGTCGCAGGCGATGGCGTAGAAGGCTTCGCGCGTGACGCTGCGGCCGTCGGCCTGGTAGGCGGGTTGGGTCATCGGGTGGCCCAGTTGTCGCGGCGGCACAGGCCGCGCGCTTCGCAGTAGTCGCACACCTGGCCTTCGCCCAACGCGGGCAAACCGGCGCCCGCGCGAATGTGGTCAAGGTCGCGGCCCAGGCCCTGCACCAGTGCGCGTGCGCTGTCTTCCACGTCGGCATGGGCGATGGTTTCGATCTTGCGGCCGAGTGCGAGGTAAGTCGCCTGCAGCGGCTCGGTCGCCTCGGCCTGCATCAGCGCCACGTAGAAGGCGAGCTGGGTGTCTTCGAGCGGCTGCTTGACCTTGTCGCGCAAGGCACCTGCACTGCCGGTTTTGTAGTCGATCAACTCGACAGCGCCACGCACATGGTCCATGCGGTCGATGCGCCCGTGCAAGCCGATGCCGCGCCACTCGGGCGGCGCGGCGCGGCGATCCTGCTCGCCTTGCCACCAGCGCGCGCCTTGTTCGTCGCGCTGGTGCAGCCAGTCGATGTAGCGCGGCGCGAGTTCTGCGAAGCCGGCTTCGAAAGGCAGGAAGTCGACGTCGTTCAGCCCGAGTTGCAGCTTCTGCTGCTGCGCCACCGCCATCAGGTGCGTGCACTCCGCTGCGGCTGAAGCAGGCGCTGTACGCTGCTCGTGAAAGCTCATCAGCACGGCGTGCAGCCAGGTGCCGTAGTCGCGCTTCTCGATCTCGGCGTCGAGCTCGTCGGCTTCGCGCAGGCGCAACAAGTGCAAGGCGTGAAAACGATAGGGGCAGGCGCGCAAGGCCTCGCAGGCGCTGGCCGACAGGCTTCCCGGCAGCAGCGTGGCCGCGTTGGGCGCCGGCATGCGCATCGGTGCTGGCACGATGGCTTGCGCCTCGCGCGGGTCGACCCACCGCTTGAAATCGCGGCCGGCACGACGCAGTCGCAAGGCCAGTCGCTCGGCCACGGGGCTGAGTGCCAAGGGCTCCGCGCCTTCGCTTCGCCGGTAAAACAGGCTCACCGGCGCATCGCTCACCGCATGCGCAAACGCCAGCGACTCGGCTTCACGCCGCTGCGCTGAGGTAGGCACACCCATGCCCAAGGCCTGGGCATCGTTCAGCAAAGGCTGCGGTGCGGCAACGGCGCCGAGGTGGCGATCGTCAGCCCCCGGAAACACCACTGCCGCGAAGGGCCGCAACATCACACGCGCCAAAGGGGTGATGACCACGTGGGCCTGCTCCGGCGGGGCCACGGGGATGAACGACGACTCTTCGAGTGCCTCGTCGACCCAGGCACTGAATTCGTCGAGGGACATCAATGTTTGCGCCGCTTGGCCCGACCAAGTGGTGGCTTCGGAAATGCGCAACACTCGCAAAACCTGGCCTCCGGCTTCGTCAACCCGCAGCGAATCCAGCACGCCGCTGCGCTGCAAGGCTGCCTGGAGACTCGACAACCATGTCGACAAAGACTGGCGCCGCTCGGCAGTCAACAAGCCCAACACCGCGATCGCATCGGCGTGCAAAGCCGCCGCCGCAGCGCCCAGCTTGGCGACATGGATCGAAGCGGCCTGGCTCCAGGCTTCGCGTCGGCACACCGACTCCAACTCGATGCAGGCGCGGCCTGCTTGCGGCCACGGGCCGCCCTTCAGCCAATCGAGCCACAGGTCGGTGGCGGCGACGGGGCTGGCCGCACGCAGCAGGCTCATCACCTGGGCTGCGGCACGGGTGGTCGAGAGCTTCCAACCTGTTTCGTCGAGCAGGCTGACCCGCTGACGCTCCAGCAGTGCGCGGACGCGGCGAACGAGCACGCGGTCTTGCGCCACCAGTGCGACGGGTGCTTGGCCTTGCCGCAAATGAGCCAGAACCTGGGCCGCCGCACATTCGGCTTCGTGCTCGAAGCCCTGGCAGGCTGCAAGCGACAGGGTGGGCGCGAGCGCGGCCTGCGCCGGCGTGTCGGCGTCCAGCACCAGACAGGGCACCGATGCCGCAGACAGCAGCCGCTCGGTCAAGGCATCGGCACCGCCTGCCCGGATCACGATCCAGGCCGATGGCAGGTGAGAGAACAGCAGATCAGTCGACCGGGCGGGCGCCAGGGCCGCCCACTCCAGGGCCAGCCGCGCCAAGGCGCGCTCGCTCGCACCCGGACCGCCGGACGCCGCCAACAACTCACGGCCGCGCTGCCAATGCGCTGTGCGCTCATGGGGCTCGAAGGCTGCGAGCGCTTTCACCAACGCGTGCGCGGTCGCGACCACTGCCGCCACCGCGTCGTCGAAAGCCAGGGGATCTTTGCGCACCCAGGTCTGCGAACGCAGCATGCGTGCCGCGTTCAATCGGTCTGTGCTGGCGTCAAGCGTGAGCTGACCTTCGTCTGCCCCCGGTGCCGGGCCGAGTGAGGCCGCCAAGGTATGCGTCGTTTCCACCCGCGGCTGCCAGCCTCCGCCTTGCACCCAGGCTCGCCGTGCGGGCGCCAGGTGCTGGGCGAACGGCACAAGGACAACGGCCGAGCGCAAATCCACGTTTTGCGATTGCGCCCACATCCTTGCGCGGTCGGCGATATCGGCCCAGCTCAGCGGCATTTCAAGAGGTAGGCGCGCTATTGACTCCATAGAGAGCGTGAGGGCGATGCGGGGCGCGGTCAGAGGGGCTTTGTGTCAGAATCATTCTGCCTTGCCGCTCGCAACGAGCGGCTCAAGCACAAGGACAAGACAATGAGCAGCGAATTGATCAAACACACCACCGACGCATCGTTCGACAGCGACGTGCTGAAAGCCAACAAACCCGTGCTGGTGGACTACTGGGCGGAGTGGTGCGGCCCGTGCAAGATGATCGCGCCGATTCTGGACGAAGTGTCCAAGGATTACGACGGCCGCCTGCAAATTGCCAAGATGAACGTCGACGAGAACCGTGACGTGCCCGCCAAGTTCGGCATCCGCGGCATCCCGACGCTGATGCTGTTCAAGGATGGCCAACTTGCCGCAACCAAGGTCGGCGCCCTGTCGAAGGCCCAGTTGACGGCCTTCATCGACGGTAATCTATAATCCTGCCAATCGCGGTGGCACTGGCCACGGGCTCATGAGGCCTTCCAGACGCCACCGCCTGAAAACTTAGCCACCACGCCCATCTGAGGCGCGTCGGTTCGGCCCCCACTCCAGCGTTTCGTATCACTGCTCGCAACGCGCGTTTGCACCTCGGCCTCAACGGGCTGCTGGTGATTCCAATCGCAACACCGGTCTTGGCTGTCATCAGCTGACCGGGCACTCACCCCAGGGTCATCGCCCATGCATCTATCCGAACTCAAAGCCCTCCACGTCTCTGCCCTCATCACGATGGGCGAAGCGCTGGAAATCGAAAACGTCGCCCGCATGCGCAAGCAGGAGCTGATGTTCGCGATCATGAAAAAGCGCGCCAAGGGTGGCGAGCAGGTGTTCGGCGACGGCGTGCT
>JACMKJ010000546.1 GCA_014380155.1 Rhizobacter sp.
GCAGGCCGCCACCGATGACGACGGCGTGCTGGTACTGTTTCGCGGCATCGATCATCGCATCGGTGTCGGCGATGTCGCGATAGCTGATGACGCCCGGCAGGTCCTTGCCCGGCACCGGCAGGATGAAGGGGTTGGAGCCGGTGGCGATCAGCAGGCGGTCATAAGCTTCTTCGGTGCCGTCGCTCGACTTGACGACGCGCTTGTTGCGATCGACCTCGACGACCTTCTTGCCGAGGTGCAGCTTGATGTTGTTTTCTTCGTACCAGCTCAAGGGGTTGAGCACGATCTCGTCGAGCGTTTGTTCTCCAGCGAGCACGGGCGACAGCAGAATGCGGTTGTAGTTGGGGTGCGGCTCGGCGCCGAACACGGTGATGTCGTACAGGTCGGGCGAGATTTTCAGCAGCTCTTCCAGGGTGCGAACCCCCGCCATGCCGTTGCCGACCATCACCAGCTTCATCTTCTTCATGCGGCTGTTTCCTCAGTCTCTGTTCTCAGTGCTCCAAGAGGTAGCAAGGGTGGTGCCAGCGGGTTACCCCTGATCGGCTGCAATCTGGTGCTTCGCGCACTGTTTGCGGGCAAGCGTCTTGCTTGGTATTTCACGAATTCATCAGGCGCCCCATGTGGGTGCGAACCCGATCCATGTATGAGCTTTGACATTGACATGGGCTACACGAGCGATCGTGGCCCCCGGCAAGACAACGAAGACTTTGCTGCAGCCCAGCGGGCTGCGCCTCACGAAGAGGCCTTGGGTTTCATCGCTGCCATCGCCGATGGCGTCTCTGTGGGTGGTGGGGGGCGCATGGCGGCCCAGACCAGCGTGATGTCGGTGGTCGAAGACTATTTCGGCGCACCGCCCACCTGGGACACCAGCGTGGTGCTCGACCGCATCATCAGCGCCCAGAACAGCTGGCTGGCCACCCACAACCGGCGCCATTCCGGTGCTGCGATGAGCACCTTGACGGCGCTGGCCTTGCGCGGCCAGACCTGGACGGTGGCCCATGTGGGCGACACGCGGGCCTATCTGGTGCGTGGCCCCGAGTGCCGGCGGCTGACGCAAGACCACGCGCTCGACCACCTCGACCTGCGCAGCCAGCTCACCCGTGCGATGGGGCAAGACGACGCTATCCGTGTCGACTACCTGCAGGGCGAGCTGCACCTGGGTGACACTTTCGTGCTGGCCTCCGACGGCGTGCACACCCGCCTGGCGCAACAGCACATGCTCTCGCTTTTGAGTGAAGGCACGGCCCAGGAGGCCAGCGCTGCCATCGTGCAGGCCGCGCTGGCCGCAGGCTCGCAGGACAACGCCACGGTGATGGTGATTCGCGTGCTGGGCTTGGCCCGTTCACGCCTGGAAGACGCGCTGGTGCGCAGCCGCCAGCTGCCCGTGCCTGCACGCCTGAAGGTGGGCGACGAGATCGACGGCCACGTGGTCACCGCGCTGGTCGCCGACACCGGGGTGCACCTGCTCTATCAGGTGCGCCACACCCAGACCAAGGCGCTGCGGGCGCTGAAAACACTGCACCCCTCGCGTGCGAGCGACCCGCAAGAGCGCGCCATGCTCGCGCACGAGGCCTGGCTGGGCACGCGCGTCAGCGAGCGGGCCGATGCCGGCTTCGTGAGACTGCACGAGGTTCAGGACTCGAGCGCTTTCTACCTCCTGTTCGATTGGCACACCGGGCAGACGCTGGAGCAAATGTCCGAACAGCGCGGGGCGCAGGGCTTGCCGGTGAGCGATGTGATTGCCTGGTGCATGGCCGCCGCCCGCTCCATCGGCCGGCTGCACCGGCTGGGGGTGGTTCACCGCGACATCAAGCCCGGCAACCTGCACCTGGGCGACGATGGCCAGCTGCGCCTGCTCGACCTCGGTGTGGCGATCTCCGGCAACGAGCCGGCGGAGCAGCGCAGCCTGCACGCCGGCACGCCGAGCTACATGAACCCGGAGTTGTGGGACGACGAGCCGGTCGACGCACAAACCGACCTCTTTGCGCTGGGCGTCAGCATGTATCAGCTGCTCACCGGTCACCTGCCATTTGGCGATATCGAGCCCTACCAGACGGCGCGCTTCCGGCGCCCGCCCAAGCCGCCGTCGCGGCTGCGGCCCGATGTGCCGATCTGGCTCGATCACATCGTGCTCAAGGCCGTGGCTTTCGACAAAAAGCAGCGCTTCGAAACTGCCGAAGAGCTGGAACTGGCGATTCAGCGTGGGGCTTCGCGGCCCCTGCCGGCGCACGGGTCGACACCGCTGATTGCGCGCGACCCCACGGTGTTGTGGAAGGTCGCGCTGGCGGTGTCGCTGCTGTTCAACGCATTGCTGGTTTACTGGCTGCTGTTCCTGCCGCGCTAGGGGCAGACGCTGGCATCGGCCGGGCTCGGCCGCCTTTCTCCGCCCAGGTGCGCGTCCAGCGGATCTGCACCATGCGCAGCATGACCAGCATCACCAAGGCCAGCACCGCGAACGAGACGAAGCCCCAAAGGTAGGTGCCGGTCAGCTGCTTCGACTGCCCCATGGCATTGGGCAAGAAGCCCCCACCCAGGGCACCGACCTCCCCGATCATCGAGCCCGCGACGGCGGTGGCGAGCGGCCAGCGCAATGGCACCAGCTGGAAGAGGGCGCCGTTGCCTGCCCCGAGTGCAGCGAAGCACAACATGAAGAGCAGTGTGGTCACCGCCACCGAGTTACCGGCAAAGCCGCACAACACAAGCGAGATGGCCGTGAGAACGAGCACCCAGCTCAAGGTGTTGATGCCACCGATGCGGTCGGAGATGTACCCACCAAGCACCCGCACGGCCGAGCCCATCAAGGTGGCGAGCATCGTGAGTTGCCCCGCCTCGATCTTGGTGACCTTGAACTGGTCATAGAAGTAGGTCGGCAGAAAGCTCGCCAGACCGATGAAGCCGCCGAAGGTGATGACGTAGATCAGGCTGAAAGCCCAGCCGTCTTTTTCGAACAAGCAGGCAATGTGCTCGCGAAAGGTCTGGTGCTCGCGGTCAGGCGGCTCCTTGGCGGCGAACCACATCACGGCCATGGGCAGCAGCATGGTGCAAGCTGCCAGGCCATACACCGTTGACCAGCCGAACTTGGCGGCCAGTGGGGGCGCAAACAGCACCGCCAACACCGTGCCTGAGTTGCCTGCGCCCGCAATGCCCATGGCCAGGCCCTTGTATTTGGGCGGGAACCAGCCCGAGCCGAGCGAGAGCGCCACGCCGAAGCTTGCGCCAGCAATGCCCAGCAGCACGCCCATCGCGAGCACACCGTCGTAGCTGTTGACGAAGAAGTAGCCAAACCCAAGCGCGAGCACGATCAGCGCCATCTCGACCATGGCGGCGTTCTTGCGCCCGATGTACTGAGACAAGACGCCCAGCGGAAAGCGCATCAGCGCCCCGGCCAGGATCGGCACCGACACCATGAAGCCTTTCTGGGCGGCGCTGAGATTGAACGTTTCGCTGATAAACGGCGCCATGGCCCCGTTCAGCACCCAGATGGCGAAGCAGAAGTCGAAGTAGAGAAATGATGCGAACAGAGTCGGGGCATGCCCCGCTTTCAGGAAAGTCTTGAAGCCAGACACGGCGATCCTCAGTGTGGTGATGCCCCTTTTATGGGCGCGTTTTCTATTTATGAGCCACACAAGCGAATCCCATGCCAAATATCGGTGCGGGGTGGTGACAATTTGCTCAGATCGAGCACTTGTCAGAGGCACAGCTTTTGTGCGGAATCTGCACACCCCGCACATGGGGTGTGCGGTCTGCCAGGCAAAACGCCGCCGCTATGATCAACCTAGGGGTTTTCAGACGGTGCCAGCCAGTGCACTAATGGCATGGGCGTGGGGCTCCCGCCGTCGACACCAGCCTGCGGGCAAAGACGAGACAAGGAATGACGGAATCCAACCAGCAGGCTCTGGCTGCACGCGCCGACCAGTCGCACGCCCTGGTGCGTGCCTTTGGTCTCGCGCCCCCGGTGTGGGGCGTGGTCGCTCTGACCCTGCTCGACCGGGTTGACGCCATGCTGGCCATCAAGGAGGCTGCCACCGGCCGCTACGTTCACGCCAATGCGCGCATGGCGGCGCTGATCGACCGCCCCGTCGAAGGCCTGACCGACGAAGACTGGTTGCCTCCAGAGGCCTGCGCCGCACTGCGCAGCGCCGACCAGTCGGCCATGGTGCAAACCGTGCCGCAGGTCAGCGAACACCGCATCGAGCTGAACGGTGTGCGCCGAGAGTTCACGGTCACGCGTTTGTCGCTGGCCGCTGCCGATGGCAGCACCTCGCGCTACCTGTGCTGCATCTGGATCGACGTCACGGCGCAGCGACAGGGCGAAGTGCAGTTGCAGCTCGCCCTGCGCCAGCTCGAGGAGCAGCAGCAGGCCAACGAGGCCTTGCGCCGTGAAATGCAGGACTCCGGGCTGCGCGACAGCGTGACCGGCCTGTACCAACGCGGTCACTTCGACGATCAGCTGCGTCGCGAAGTCGATCTCTCGTCACGCGAGCACCGCGAGTTTGCATTGGTGTCCGTGGCGCTCGACCCGCTGAGCGACGCCGCGCGTGCCTCCGGCGCCGAAGCGCGTTCCCGCGTGCTGGAGGCTCTGGGCCGGCTCTTGCGGAGCGGCACCCGCGCCATGGATGCGTCATGCCGTTTGAGCGAAGAGCGCTTTGCTGTGCTGTTGTCGGGTGTGGGCCTGGCCACGGCGCACGCGCGCATGGAAGGCTTGCGCCGCCAGTGCGCGACCCAGATCGTGATGCTCAACGGCCAAGACCTGGGTTTCACCGTGTCGATGGGCGTGGCGAGCTTTCCGCACACCGCGCATACCCAGGAAGACCTGCTGCAAGCCGCCGACACCGCCTTGGTGCAAGCGCAGAAGCGTGGTGGCAACCACGTCACGCTGGCCAGCATCCGTTTCGAGGCCTGATCAAAGCAACTTGGCGATGGCCTTCCATTCGGCGGGCGTCACCGGAGTGATCGACAGGCGGTTGCCCGACTTCAACACGACCATGCTCGCCAAGGCCGGTGTTTGCCGCATCTCGGCCAGCGACAATAAGCGCGTCTTGCGATCCAGCCTCACGTCGACCAGGCTCCAGCGCGGTTTGTCGCGGGCTGATTTGGCATCGAAGTAGTGGCCTTTCGGGTCGAACTGGGTTTCGTCGGGGTAGGGCTCGCTCGCCACGGTGGCCAAGCCGGCAATGCCGGGTTCGGGGCAGGAGGAGTGATAGAACAACACGCCGTCGCCCACACGCATCTCGTCGCGCATGTAGTTTCGCGCTTGGTAGTTGCGCACGCCGAACCAGGGAACTGTCTTTTTGGGCGCAACGGCCAAGTCGTCAATTGAGCACTCAGAGGGCTCGCTCTTCATCAACCAGAACTGTGTCATGTGAGCCCCTCGGCCGTCGGGTACGCCGGCCGATCCCCCGAGGGGATCGCGCCCGGCTTCGGGCGGCCGGGCGCTCGGGCGCATGCGCTGGGTTGCGTGGTGTTAGGTGTCCGTCACGAACCGTGAGCCGCATTCCTGAACCCAGGCAGTTCAGGTGGGCGAGGTCAGCGGGGCTTCGGGTTCATCTGACGCGAGACGATCACACCTGCCGGGCGATGTTCCAAGCCCTTGCTCTTGCGAGCATCGGTTCAAGGAAATATAAGACTCACGCGAACGTAACGGACGTTTTGATTCTAAGCGCGAGCGTCTGAAAGACGCGATGTTTTCAGAGCAATTGGCCGTCTGCGCCAAGGGCTTGATCGAGCCTCTGGATGAGTGCGTCGATGTCCACTTCGCTGCTGCCACCTGGGGTGGGCGGCTTGGCCAACGGCCGCTCGGCCAATGCGTAGGCCAGGTTCAGGGCGGCAAGCACGGCGATGCGTTCGCGCGCCTTGACGCGGCCCCCGTCGCGGATGGCACTCATTTCGCGGTCGACGCTGCTCACTGCTTCGAGCAGCGAAACCTCGCCCCCCTCGGGGCAGCCGAGGATGTAGCTCTGCCCCATGATGGTCACTTCCATCTGCTTCATGGTCATGGGGTGTCTTCTCCGGTGCGGCTGCCCACGGGTGCGTCGACGGGCAGGCGTTCAAGCAGCGCGTCGATGCGGCTGCGTGCGGCGTTCAGGCGCGAGCGCAGGTTGTCGCGCTCGTGGGTCAATGCGGCGAGTTGCTGCTCCAGCAATTCGTTGGTGCGCTTGAGTTCTTCATGCCGAAGCAGCAAGCGCTCCACGCGATCCGCGAGTTCTTGGGTCTTCGACATGGCGCCCTGGGGGGTTGCGAGTGGTTCATTGTAGGGTCGCGTACGGGGCTGCTTACAATCCCGAGTGTTGGTGCCCGTGCCGGTTTTCACATCGGCACAGTTAAACGGGAAGCAGAGGTCGTTCAACCCATCGGTTGAAAACCCACCTGCGCTGCCCCCGCAACGGTAAGCAGACGAGAGCCCAAGGCTCTCACTCATGTGCATACACCACTGGTGCCAAGCGGCGCTGGGAAGGTTCGCATGGGATGTCTGCCAGCCCGGATACCGGCCAACAGGGGGAGTGCGGTTCGCCGCACGCCATGAGGTGCGCACCGGCGGGGAAGCCGGCGCGCACGACACTGTTCCGTGAGCATTCAATGACTACTCTCTCTGCTGGGCGCACGCCAATTGCCGTGTTCGCCTTTTCCGTTCTTGCGTCCGCCTGTGGCGCCGTGGCCGCTCAAACTGTTCCTGTCTCGACCATGTTGCCACCGGTTCTGGTGACGGCCACACGTTTTGCCAAAGATGCCAACAGCCTGCCATTTGGCGTGAGTGTGATCACCGCCGAGGAGATGCGCGACGCGGGCGTCTCCACCGTCAACGAGGCTTTGATGAAGTTGCTGGGCATTCCTGGCAAGCTCGACTTTTATGGCGGAGGCGACTATGGCGTCGACTTGCGAGGCTTCGGCAGCACCGCCGGCAGCAACCAGGTCGTCATCGTCGACGGTGTGCGCGTCAGCGAGGCCGACCTCGGCGGCACGCGCCTGGCGGGCATTTCGATTGATTCGATCGACCGCATCGAGGTTATCCGCGGCAGCGCGGCGGTTCTCTACGGCGAAGGCGCAACCGGCGGGGCCATCGTCATCACCACCAAGGCGGCCAGTGGCAAGGCCGTCAGCGGTGCCCAGGCGTACGCGGCGCTTGGCAGCCAGTCGCTGGCCGAGGCGCGTGCAGGCGGCACCATCGTCAACGGCGGTTTTTCGCTCGACGTGGCAGGCAACCGGCGCACGACCGACGGGCACCGTGAGAACTTCCGTTCATCGATCGAAGGGCTTGCGCTGACGGCCCAATGGCGCAACGACTGGCTGCGCGTGGGCGGCCAGCACACGCAAGACGAGCTGCACACCGGGCTGCCGGGTGCCTTGACGACGGCCCAATACGAGGCCAACCCGCGGCAGACGAATCGCCCCAATGACCGGGGTGACATCGACAACCACCGCAACAACCTGTTTGCCGAAGCCACACTCGGCGACTGGCAAATCGCCGTCGACGCCGGCCAGCGCGACAAGACGCTGCTGAGCCTGAGCTCGTTTGCGTACGACTACGACATTGATGCCCGCAACCGCTCGGCGCGTGTGAAGCACAGCACCACCTTTGGCGGCTATGCCAACACAGTGGTCGCAGGCGTTGACCACAACGAGTGGAACCGTGTCGTGCGCGGCGCTTTCGGTTCGACCAGCGAGCAGAAGAACAAGGCGGTCTATCTGCAAGAGGATTTCAAGCTGCCCGTCGGAATGCGCCTGAGCGCGGGCGTGCGCAAGGAGCGCGTCACCAAGACCGACACCTCGGTGACGACCGGGGTCGATGAGTCCTTCACCGCGTGGAATGTCGGCGTGGTGCAACCGCTGGGGGACAGTGCCTCGGTCTTTGCACATCTAGGGCGCAGCTTTCGTTTCCCCAACGTCGACGAGATCGGTTTCGCACAGCCTGGCGGCTTGCGCGTTCAGACCTCGCGCGACCTCGACCTGGGTGGTCGCTGGGCGTATGACGACAACGGCCGCGCCGAGCTTCGCCTCTATCGCAACGCCTTGCGCGACGAAATCGGCTACGACCCTGCAGGCAACGGACCTTTCGGCCCCTTCGGCGCCAACATCAACTTTGATGGCGCCACACTGCGGCAAGGTATCGAGCTTGAACTGGCTCACCGACTCAACCGCGCTGTTCAACTGCGCCTGAATGCCACGGCTCGCCAGGCCAGGTTCACCGGCGGCACCTACGACGGCAACGACATTGCGCTGGTGCCCAAGCGCACCGTGTCTTTCGGGGCCGACTGGAAGGTCGGCGGGGGCCACCAACTCAACGGGCTTGTGAACATGGTGTCGTCGCAGTCGCCTGACTTTGCCAACCGCTGCAGCATGCCGTCCTACACGACCGCCGATGCACGTTATGCCTACCGCCAAGGTGATGTGCAGCTGTCGCTGGGTGTCGCCAACCTCACCGACAAAAAGTACTACACCCAGGCCTTCAGATGTGTGGGTGGCACCACCAGCTCCATCTACCCCGAGGCGGGTCGTAGCGTCGTGGCTTCGCTGCGCGTGGGCTTCTGAGATGAAGCCCCCACGCTCACTTTGTTCGCTGCCCCCCGAGGGGGCGCTCAGTACCTTCGGAACGGCCGGGCGGTACTGAGATGGCGGGCGGCGAGCTGATCCTCGGTGGCCAACGCAGCGGCAAGTCGCGTTGCGCCGAGCAGCGCGCCGCCGCGTGGCTCCAGCAGACGGGCCACACCGCTGTGCTGGTGGCCACGGCCATGGCCCATGACGATGAGATGAGCGAGCGCATCTCTCGCCACCGCGCCGACCGGGCCGAACGGGTGCCCGGCTTGCACACCGAAGAAGTGCCGTTCGACCTGCCCGAGGCCGTGGCCCGATCAAGTGCTCCCTCGCACCTGATCGTGGTCGACTGCCTCACCTTGTGGCTGACCAACCTGCTGATGCCCATGCACGACCGACCGATCACCGACGTGTCTTGGCTAGCACGTTGCGCCCGCTTGTGCGAAGCCATCGACGCAGCCCGCGGCCCGGTGGTGCTGGTGTCGAACGAGATCGGCCTCGGTATATCGCCCCTGTCGGCCGAAGCGCGCCGCTTCGTCGACGAACTCGGCCGCCTGCACCAGGCCGTGGCAGCGCGCTGCGAGCGTGTCACTTGGATGGTCGCGGGCATCGAAATGCCGGTGAAGCGAGGCCCCGCATGAACCACCGCCACCGGGTGTGGGCCTTGCTCTTGTTGTGCTTGCCCTTGCACGCCTGGGCCGAGATCCGCCTGCGCGACGACCGTGGCGCCATGCTGGTGTTCGCCAGCAGCCCGAAGCGCATCGTGACGCTGCTGCCCTCGCTCACCGAGAGCATCTGCGCCCTCGGCGCGTGTGATCGCCTGGTGGGAACTGATCGTTTTTCCAACGCGCCCAAGCGGGTGCAGTCCTTGCCCAAGCTGGGCGGGCTCGAAGACGCGCAGGTGGAACGCATCGTGTCGCTCAAGCCCGATGTGGTGCTGGCCGCGCAGTCGGCGAGGGTGATCGACCGGCTCGAATCATTGGGTGTGAAAGTGCTGGTGATCGAATCGAAAACGCACGCCGACGTGAAACGCAGCCTTCAGCTGCTGGGCCAGCTGCTTGAGGCGCCCGCCGCCGCCGATGCGGTGTGGGCAGGCATCGAAACCGCCCTGGCCGACGCCGCCGTGCGCACGCCGCAAGCCCTGCGAGGCCAGCGTGTTTACTTTGAAGTCGACGCCACACCCTATGCGGCCGGCGCCACCTCGTTCATTGGCGAAACGCTGACCCGGCTCGGCCTGCGCAACGCCATCCCACCGGAGCTGGGGCCCTTTCCGCGGCTCAACCCCGAGTTCGTGGTCAAGGCGCAGCCCGACATGGTCATCGCGGCCCGCCGCAATCTCGACGACATGCCCAAGCGGCCCGGCTGGAGCTCGCTCACCGCGTTGCAGCGTGGCCGCAGCTGCGGTTTCGATCTGGAGGATTACGAGTTGCTGATCCGACCCGGCCCGCGCATGGGCGAGGCGGCGCAGCTGCTGGCAACGTGCCTGGCCCGCGTGGTGGAGAAGCGCTGATGTCGGAAGCCGAACGCGCCAGCCGGCAGCGTCTTGCGCTCGCGTTGGGCGCGCTCAGCCTGCTGTTGATGCTGGCGGGGCTGGCCGCTGGCAGCGAAGGCTGGTCGTTGCCACAAACCTGGGCCTTGCTCAATGGCCCGGATGGTTCGCTCGTGGTCTGGGAGATTCGTGCCCCGCGCACCGTGGGCGCCTGGATGACGGGCGCCTTGCTCGGACTGGCCGGCGCCGTGGCACAAGGCCTGTTTCGCAACCCGCTGGCCGACCCTTACCTGCTCGGCTCGGCCTCGGGTGCGGTGCTCGGCGTGGTGGTGGTGCTGGCGGCGGGCACGCTGGTCGGGCATGGCATCAGCCTGGCCACGGCCGATGTCATTGCGCGCATCGGGCTGGTCGGTGCTTCGTTTGCAGGCGCGCTGCTGGGTGTCGGCCTCACCTTGAGCCTGGCGCGCGGTGCCCACGAGACCACGCGCCTGCTGCTGGCTGGTGTGGTGGTGGGCGTGCTGCTCGGCGCCATCAGCGACCTGATCACCAACGTGGCGCCCGAAGCGCTGCTTGGCAAGCAGGCCTTTCTGCTGGGCTCCACCGGGTTTCTGGGGTGGAGCAACTGCGCGTTGATGGCAGTGGGTCTGGCGATCGCACTGCCGCTCGCCTGGCGCCTGTCGCGTGCGCTCGACGCGCTCACGCTGGGCGAAGAAAGCGCGGTCAGCCTGGGGCTGGCGCTGGCGCACGTGCGGGTGGCGATGGTGGTCGCGCTCGCGTTGGCGACCGGCATGGCGGTGTCGCAAGCGGGGCTGATCGCTTTCGTCGGGCTGGTCTCGCCACACCTGGTGCGCCGTTTTGCGCCTGCGGCGCACGGCTTCACGCTGGTGGCGAGCACGGCCATGGGCGGGGTGCTGCTGTTGGCGTCGGACGTGTTGGCGCGCAGTGTCCTGGCGCCGCAAGAGCTGCCGGTGGGTGTGCTCACGGCCGTGCTGGGCGGCGGCTACCTTCTGTGGCTCTTGCACCGGCGAAAGATCGCATGACCGCACTCTTGCAAGCACAGCGTGTGTCGGTGTCGCTCGGCGGCAGGCCGGTGCTGCACGAGGTGTCGTTGACGCTGCAGGCCGGCTGGACGGTTGTCGTCGGGGCCAACGGCGCCGGCAAGTCGACGCTGCTGCGCAGCCTGGCCGGGCTGCAGGCGTTGCAAGGCGGGCAGGTGATGCTGCGCGGCCGCGCGCTCACGGCATGGCCTCAGCGAGAGCGGGCGCAACAGATCGCCTGGCTGGCCCAGCAAGGTGGTGCGACGGGTGAGTTGACCGTGCGCGAAGTGGTTCACCTGGGCCGCCTGCCGCACCTTGGTTTGTTCGCAGAGCCTGGCCCTGAGGATGAAGCCGCCGTGCAGCAGGCCATGGCGCTCACCGAGTGCGTTGCGTGGGAGCACCGCCGCCTGCACCAGCTTTCGGGCGGTGAACGCCAGCGAGCCTTGCTGGCATGCGCGCTGGCGGTCAACGCGCCGATCCTGCTGCTCGACGAGCCCACCACCCACCTCGACCCACCTCACCAGGTGGCCTTGGTGCGTCTGTTCAAACGCATTGCCTGCGATCGCGTCGTGGTCACCGTGTTGCATGATCTGCCGCTGGCGCTGCAGGCCGATCACCTGGTCGTCATGCAGGCGGGGCGTGTGGTGGCCGAAGGCCGCAGCGACGACCCCGCCGTGCATGCGGCCCTGGAGTCGGTGTTTGACCACGCCGTGCGAATCGAACGTTTCGGCGACCGTTTGGTGGCCCTGCCCAACCTGGACTGACGACACCCCCTGATGCTCGACGCTTTCACCTCCTCGCATGCCTTCGCACTGGCACTCGCGCTGCTGCTGGCCTGGGCGCTCGACACCTTGTTCGGCGAGCCGCGTGATGCCTTCCACCCAGTGGCCTGGCTCGGCAAGCTGCTTTGGCCCCTGGGCTGCCGGCTGCGGGTGATGCAGCCCACCGCCGCCTTCTGGGGTGGCACTGTGGTGTGGTTGGTGCTGGCGATCGGGCTGGGCGCCATCGCTTGGTGGCTGCAGCGGCGGGTGCTGGGCCTGTCGCTGTGGTGGTCGGTGCCGGTCCTGGCGCTCCTGCTCAAGCCCATGCTGGCCTGGCGCATGTTGCGAGACGAGGTGCTGGCGGTCGAAGACGCGCTGGCCGAGGGCGTGGAGCCGGCCCGTGAGCGGCTCTCGCGCCTGGTCAGCCGCGACCTGAGCGGCTTGAGTGAAGAAGCCCTGCGCGAGACGGCCATCGAAACCCTGGCCGAGAACCTGAACGACTCGGTGGTGGCGCCGCTGTTCTGGTTTGCGGTGGCGGGCTTGCCCGGTGCCGTGGTCTACCGTTTTGCCAACACGGCCGATGCGATGTGGGGCTACCACGGGGTGTGGGAATACGCAGGCAAATGGGCCGCGCGCGCCGATGACGTGCTGTCGTGGCTGCCGGCGCGCATCACCGCACTCAGCCTTTACCCGGCCTGGCGCTCCGCCCACTGGCGCTCGCTGCGGCGGCAGGCGGGGCGCACACC
>JACMKJ010000547.1 GCA_014380155.1 Rhizobacter sp.
CTCACCACGAAGTCGAACTTCGCGTTCTTGAGCAGATTCAATGCCGCCACGCCGTCTTCGGCTTCTTCGGCGTTGTTGTAGCCCAGCTCCTTCAACAGGCCGCGCACGATGCGCCGCATTGTGGAGAAGTCGTCGACGATCAGGAATTTCATGTCAGGGTTGCTCATGGCGGGCCTCGCGTGGTTCTACTGCGGCTGTTATCGGGCGTTCGGATTGGATATTGAGGGCACAGTTGGCGTCTCGGCCAAGCTTGCTGCACTGGCCGCCGTTTGCGCGGGAGCAGCAGCCTCCTCAGGGCTTTTCTGAAAAAAGCGGTCTTCGGCGTCGCGGTTCATCACGATGATGCTGATCCGCCGGTTGCTGGGCTTCAGCGGGTTGTCACGCTCGAAGGGCACGCTCGAGGCCAGACCCTGCACACGCAGGATGCGGTCGGCGGGCAGGCCGCCCCCGAGCAGCTCGCGGCGCGAGGCGTTGGCCCGGTCGGCCGACAGCTCCCAGTTGCCATACCCCAGGCCGTTGCGGTCGCCCGCAAAGGGCTGCGCGTCGGTGTGGCCCTCCAGCGTGAGCCGGTTGGGCACCTCGGACAGCACGGCGCCGATCTCCTGCAGCAGCTCGCGCATGTAGGGTTTGACGATGGCGCTCCCGCTGTCGAACATCGGGCGGCTCTGTTCGTCGACGATCTGGATGCGCAGGCCGTCGGGTGTCATGTCGAGCTTGATCTGGCTCTTGATGGCACCGAACTTGGGGCTGTTGGCCAGCACCTCTTCCATCTGCTTCTTGATCTGCTCCAGCTTGCCGGCCTCGGCCGCGCGCTGCTCGGCGCGCATGGCGGCGAGGTTGATGGTGCTCTTTGTGGTGGCGATGTCGCCTTTCTTCACCTGGCCACCCGCGCGGGTGACGTCGGTGCCACCGCCCTTGACCACGTGCGACGAGTCGCCCGAGCCGCTGCCGCCGGAGAGCAGCGCCACCCGCAACGGGTTCGAGAAGTAGTCGGCAATGCCCTTCTTGTCGCCCTCGGTGGTGGAGCCGAGCAGCCACATCAGCAGGAAGAACGCCATCATGGCCGTCACGAAGTCGGCATACGCGATCTTCCAGGCGCCACCATGGGCAGCGTGGCCGCCTTTCTTGATGCGCTTGATGATGATCGGCTGCAGCTTTTTCGAATCGCCGGCCATTACTTCTTGCCTTTCACATGCGCTTCCAATTCGGCGAAGTTGGGGCGTTCGGTCGAGTAGAGAACCTTGCGGCCGAATTCGACAGCCACTTGCGGGGCATAACCCTGCATGCTGGCGAGCAGCGTGGTCTTGATGCACTGCAGCTCTTTGCTGCCTTCGTCATTCTTCTGTTCCATCAGGCCAGCCAGCGGCTCGGCGACCGCGTAGGCCAGCAAGATGCCGAGGAAGGTGCCGACCAGTGCCGAGCCGATCATGCCGCCCAGAATGGCTGGGGGCTGGCCTACCGAGCCCATGGTGTTCACGACACCGAGCACGGCCGCCACGATGCCGAAGGCCGGCAGCGCGCCGGCCAGGCGGGCGATGGCCGCCGCGGGCGCGTGGGCCTCGTGGTGGTGGGTGTCGATCTCGCTGTCCATCAGGCTTTCGATCTCATGGGCGTTCAAGTTGCCCGAAACCATCATTCGCAGGTAGTCGGTGATGAACTCGACCACATGGTGGTCATTGCCCACGGTGGCGTACTTCTGAAACACGGCCGACTCGTGCGGCGTGTCGACGTCTTTTTCAATCGACATCAGACCCTCTTTGCGGGCCTTCTGGAGCAGGTCATAGAGCAGCGCGAGCAGCTCCATGTAGCGGGCCTTGGTGTACTTGCTGCCCTTGAGCAGCTTGGGCAGGGCCGACATCGTGGCCTTCACCACCTTGGGCTGGTTGTTCACCACGAAGGCGCCCAGCGCGCCGCCCAGAATCGCCATCAATTCAGTCGGCAACGCCTTCAGGATCACGCCCATGTTCCCGCCGTGGAGCGCATAGGCCCCAAAGATGCATCCCAGCGCGACGGCGTAGCCAATGACGACAAACATGGTGAGTGGTGTGGTTGCTTGCAGCGCTCGCGGCACGATGCCTGAGAGCCTCTGCCCGTTATCGGCCCGAACCCCTGGGTCTTGAGCAAGTGTCTCCCCCGCGCGCCACGGTTGATCGCATCAACAGCGGGTGTTTCATGGCACAAAAAAAAGCGGACCCTGAGGGGCCCGCGATAAAGCACTTTCTAGGTGCCAGGAGGAGACAAGAACAAAACTTGGGCCCCAAGGTCAGCTTGCGCTGCCCGCCCCCCGAGGGGAGCGATCGATCTTGGGGCGCCCCGGCGATCGATCTGTCTCTTTATCGACCGCCGCAGCGAGAACTTGAATCAGTGCATCTGGATGCCGCCCGAGGCCTTGCCCTTGCCGGCGCGAGCCGGGGGGTTGCACAGGCCGCAGACGTAGTGCTTGCTGATTTCGTGCGGGTGGCTGACGAAGTGGCCGCCGCACTTGGAGCACTTGGTCATGGTGAGCATGCCGTTGTCGACAAACTTCACCAGGCGCCAGGCGCGGGTGACAGACAGCAGGGCTTCCAGGTTTTGCGCCTGGGTCTGCTCGAGGTAGAGCTGGTAGGCCTTGATGACGGTGTCGATCTCGTCCATCTCGGCGACCTTGTTCAGGTACTCATGCACGTTCAGGAACAGGCTGGCGTGGATATTGGGCTGCCAGGTCATGAACCAGTCGGTCGAGAACGGCAGCTGGCCTTTCGACGGGCTCTTGCCCGAGACTTCCTTGTACAGGCGCAGCAAGCGCTCGTAGGACAGGTCGGTCTCCGACTCCAACACTTGCAAGCGCGCGC
>JACMKJ010000548.1 GCA_014380155.1 Rhizobacter sp.
CATCGAAACCGACTACCTCGTCATCGGCAGCGGCGCCTCGGGCCTGGCCTTCACCGACACGCTGCTCGACGAGACCGATGCCCACATCACCCTCGTCGACCGCCACGGCAAACCCGGCGGCCACTGGAACGACGCCTACCCTTTCGTCACGCTGCACCAACCGTCGTCGTTCTACGGCGTCAACTCGATGGAGCTCGGCAGCCGTCGCACCGACACCATCGGCCTCAACAAAGGCTTGTACGAGCTGGCCTCGGGGCCCGAGATCAACAGCTACTTCGAGCGGGTGATAAACCAGAAGCTGTTGCCGAGCGGGCGTGTCAGCTACCACCCGATGTGCAACCACCTGGGCGACGGCCTGTTCGAGTCGATCCTGTCGGGCGAGCGCACCCAGGTGCAGGTGCGCAAGAAGCTGGTCGACGCCACCTACTTCAGCCCCAACGTTCCATCCACCCACACACCGCGCTTTCAGGTCGACGCCGGCGTGCGGCTGGTGCCGCCCAACGCCTTGCCTGCGCTGTGGCACGGCCAGCGCGAAGGCGGGCTGCCGCGCCGTTTTGTCATCGTCGGTGCGGGCAAGACGGCGATGGACGCGGCGGTGTGGCTGATCAACGCCGGGGCCCACCCCGACAGCATGCAATGGGTGATGCCGCGCGACTCGTGGCTGGTGAACCGCCTCACCACACAGCCCGGCCCGGAGTTCTTCAAGGAGTCCATCGGCGGCCAGGCCGACCAGATGGAAGCCTTCGCCAAGGCCACGTCGATCGACGATCTGTTCCAGCGCCTGGAGGCGTTTGGCTCGGTGCTGCGCATCTACCCCGACCACACACCCACGATGTTTCACCTGGCCACGGTGTCGCCCGGCGAGGTGCAGGTGTTGCAGCGCATTCGCGACGTGGTGCGCCTGGGCCGAGTGCAGCGTCTGGCGCTCGATCACATGCAACTCGACCAGGGCCGTGTGCCGGTGGCGGCCGACACGCTCTTCATCGACTGCACGGCCTCCGCCGTCGAGCCACGGCCCACGCAGCCCATCTTCCAGGGCGACAAAATCGTGCTGCAGTTGATGCGCCTGCCCTTGCCCACCTTCAGCTCGGCGCTCATCGGCTACGTCGAAGCGCACTACACCGACGAAAAGGACAAGGCCCGTTTGTGCAGCCCAGTCCCCTTCCCCAACACCCTGCAGGATTACCCGCGCTCGATGATGGCCAGCATGATGAACCAGTACCAGTGGTCGCAAGACAAGACACTGCGCCAGTGGATTCGCGACAGCCGGCTCGACGGCTACGGCAAGCTGATGACCGGCATCGCCCCGGAAGACACCGAGAAGCAGGCCATCCTGGCCCGTGTCAAGGAGCAGGCCAAGGCTGCGATGGCGAACTTTCCGAGGCTGATGGCCGGCTAGACCAGCTTCAGCTTCCGCGCGCGCACCACGGCACCCACCCGGGTGCCCACGCCGAGCTTGGCGAAGATGTTCTTCACGTGCCACTTCACCGTGGTCATCGAGATCTGCGCGCGGGCGCTGATCTGTTGATTGGACAGGCCCTGGGCCAGCAGCGCCAGCACTTCCAATTCGCGTGCGGTCAGCGCGTCGACCGCGTGCGCGGGTGCGCTCTGGCGGGCTTCGGCGCGGCCGAGTGCGGCGCCGAACACACGCAACACGCGTTCGGGCATCAGGCGGCGCATCTGCGGCACCTCGAGCGCAGCGATCAGCACCTGATGAAAGCGCGGGTTGTCGTCGAACCAGCTGCGTGACGGCGCGTGGCCACGCGCACGCATCAGCGACTGGTGCAGGCACTGCAAGGCCTCGTTCCGCGCGCCCGTTTCCCACAGGCTGCTGGCGAGAGCCGCTTCGACGGCGTGCAGACGCAGCACGTGACCGGCGGCCTCGGCGCTGGCGCGCAGCACCTGCAGGATGTCGCGCGCTTCGGCGTGGCGCTGGTCATGCGACAGCAACGCGGCCTGGGTCATGCCGCGGCGTTCCCATGCCTCGTCGTAGGGACGTACCACCCGCCACTCCGCGCTGTCGACCACACCGAACTCCTGCGCACAGTCGCGTGCCCGCACCGGCTCGCCCATCGCCAGCCACAGGCGCACCTTGTCGAAACACACTTGCGCAGCAAAGCGCCGCTCGTGGCTGCCTTCCAGAATGCCGTGCAGGTAGTCGAGCAGGCGCATCGCGGCCTCGGGCTCGCGCCCGGCCGCTCGCACGCGTGCGAGCGTGCGGGTGGCAGCCGTCAGCGTCTCGTAGGTGCCACCGGCCTCGACCACCGGCAGCAGCTCTTCGCACAAGGCCCGCGCTTCGGCGAGGCGGTTGGTCTCATAGCGCAGCACCGCGAGCGCGGTCGCACCATTGGCCCAGGCTGCATTGCGCGGGCCGTTGCGCAGGCCGGCCCACAGCTGCTCGACGCGGCGCGAAGCCGAGCCGAAGTCGCCCTTGGCACGCTCCACCAAGGCGAGCACGCTGCTGGCATAGCCCTCGCCGTAGGGGCTGATGGGCTGCAGGATTTCGCGCGCTCGCATGGCCAGGCGCCACGCTGCATCGAAGCGGTGGGCGCAGAACATCGCGTAGGCACGGTTGACGAGGTAGAGGCCGCGCAGTTGCGCATCACCATCGGTTTCGTCGGCGGCGGGTGGCTCGTCGTTGAGGGCCTCGTACTCGCCACTCAAGGCCTGCAAGATTTGTTGCAGGGTGCGCAGGTGGAAGCCTGAGGCCGTGCCGCCTTCCGAGAGCCGCCGCAGCATCGCGTGGGCCTGGTCGAAACGGCGGCACAAGATCAGGCAGGTCGTGTAAGCCACGCCCAGCGCAGGCCGGGCCAGCATCTGCTCGGGCGGCAGCCGCTCGCACCACCGCACCACCTCGGCAATGTCGCCCGACTGTTGCCAGCGCAACGCGGCCCGCTCGACCAGCTCGGCGCACCAATCCACTTCACCCGACTTGAAGGCATGGGCCAGCGCTTCGGCAAAACGCAGTTGCCCGGCGTACCAGCGGCTGGCGCGCTCGTGCAGCGCGCGCTGTCGCGCCGGGTCGGCGGCGAGGCGGCTGCGCAGGAAGCCGTGGAACAGCGGGTGGTAGCGGAAAGCGAGCCCGTGGCTGTCTTGCGCGATCACGAACAACTGGCCGCGTTCGAGCTTCTCCAGCACCGCCTGCGAGCCTTCGCGGCCGAGCAGCGCGTCACACAGCTCGCCGGTCATCGCATCGACCAGGCCGGTCAAGACCAGAAAGTCTTGCAGTGGCGAATCTTGTTCGCTCAGCACTTCGCGCTCGAGGTAGGCGGCCATGTCGACGTGGCCACCGTCGAAGTCGGCGAGCGCAGCGTTGAGCTCTTTCGGTCGCGCGGCCGTGGTATCGGCGATCGCGAGCAGGCCGAGCTTCACACCGGCCGTCCAGCCCTGCGTGGCCTCGATCAGGCGCTCGGCCTGGGCGCGGCTGAGCGGCTGGTCCATCAGCTTGCGGCCGAGCTGCACCACCTGGCCTGCGTCGAAGGCGAGGTCACCGCCGTCGA